>JAUXUZ010000525.1 GCA_030680655.1 Phycisphaerales bacterium | reverse complement strand
CGTGCAGTTCATCGGCGAGAGCCTGGGCCTGGTCGAGCAGAAGCGCCTCGCCAAGGCGGCCGCCCGCAAGGCGCACGAAGGGCCCGTGCTGCTCAACTGCGAGAAGTACACGCGCAATGCCGACGCGGCCAAACAACTGCTCGAAGCCGTTGACGAGCCGGGCAGGGACGTCTCGATCTACCTCCCCTCCGCGAACGTCCGCCCGTGGGAAGGTGCGGGCGAGACGCCCGGCGCCGGCGTTGACCGCCTCGACGAGGTCCGGCGCGCAAGGCGGGAGATGGAAGAGTCGGGTGCAACCCGCGGCACGCACATGACCATCGACGCCTGGCAGCTCTACCACCGCGACGGGCACGGGATCTGCTTCGCCGGGCTCTCACCGATGGAGACCTGGCGGCTCATGGTGCTCCAGCGCCTCTGCGTGGCCGAAGAGGCACGCCTGCCCGTCCGAGCGGTGCTGGGGCTGCTGATGATCTACAACGGCGCGCCGATCGAGATCGAGGCCCGCGTGCCCGTTGACGACCTGGTCGCCCAGACACGCTTCCTCGTGCGGCGGGGCGTCGAACCGATCCTGCTCGCTGGCTGGTCGGACCTGCGCCACATGAAGTCACGCGACGGCAGGCTCCCGTTCACGATCGAGGATCGGCGCGCCATCGAGGCCTTCGCCAAGGCGTGATTACTTGCTGAAGAGCTTCACCTGGTCAAGGCCTGCGCTCAGCACCCGGCCCCAGAGCGACTCGCCCTCGATGCGCGCCGCCTGCGAGACAAAGTCGCTGTTGGCGCTGTCGAGCTTCGGTCCGAACGCCTCCCACAGCAGCTTGCGCTCCTGCGGCGTTGCCGCCGAGAGCGTGTTGTAAGCCGTCCGCACGTCCTTCGCCGCCGGCTCGATCTTCGGCGCCACCGCGACGGCGTCGGTCAGGCTCCGCACGCCCGCCAGCTGCGTCGCGACGCTCTTGAGGTTGTTGATGTAGCTGTTGGCGGCGTCCTTGAGAAAGGGCGACAGCAGGTCCATCGCGCTCTGGCCGAACATCCCCTGGAGCGAGCCGTTCTGGCAGCCGGCGAGCGGCAGGCAGGCCGCCAGCGAAACCCCGCAGACGACCGCGGAAAGTGGTGAACGCATGCGAGGCTCCTTGTAACGTCGGCGCGGGCAGTGCCGCCGCACGCTGAAAGTGTAACGCCGCGTTGCACACCCCGCCGCCAGCCGCTGAAACGAGATGCTCACTCGATCGGCGGCAGGCCCAGCATCGAGCGGATCAGGTTGATCTGCCCCATGTGGTAGCAGTCGTGGGGGAACATGTACTTCAGGCGCGAGGTATCCGCGCCCGGCGCGGCAAAGACCGCCGCGATGCGCTGCTGCGACTGCGCGAACCGCTCCTTCGCCGCCGCCCACGCCGGCTCGCTTGTGTCGGTGATCGCAGGAAAGTTCAGCTGACGGACCGCCGCCTCGTCTGGCCTGGTCGGGTCGGTCAGGCGGCGCAGCGAGTCTTCGCGCCACCAGCACATGTGCAGCACGTTCTGCCAGATCGAGTGACGCACGCCGTTAACACCCGGCGCGCTGGGCGGCGACCACGCCGCCTGCTGCGCCGTCAGCCCCTCCAGTGACTTCTGCCACCCCGCGGCCCACACGCCCTCGCCCCAGGCCTCGTTCCACATTGTGCCGAGCGTGCGCTGGTCGGCGGGGAGCACGGGCTCGGACGGTTCGATCAGGTCCCACTTGTTGCCGTAGAGGTCGGTGAAGACCGCGACGGTGCCGTACGGCTCCTTGCGTGCCGGGCCGCTGAAGACCACGCCCTTGGAGAGGTAGTGGGCGTGGTCGCGCTCGAAGTTATCGGTATGGATGAAGATGAAGACCCGCCCGCCGGTCTGGTTGCCGACGCTGGCGAGCTGCTCAGGTGTGGCCGCGCGGGCGAGCAGGATCGCCGTTCCGCCTGGGCCGTTGCCCGGCGGGGCGATGCGCACCCACCGCTTGCCGCCGCCCATGTCGGTGTCCTCCAGGAGTGCAAAGCCCAGTATGCCGACGTAGTAGCCGATCGCCTCGTCGTAATCGCGGACGGTGAGCGCGAACTGGTTGACGCGTGTGAGCAAGTCTCTTCCCCTGAATAAAGGGCTTCCAGACGTCCAGAGAGGACGCACTCTGGCGAGCGTATCAGCGGAACGGCCCTTCCGCCGGGCCGCCGGATCGGGTAAGCTGCGCCGATGAAGCACGCCATGTTCCCGCTGATCGCCGCCGCGCTGCTGCTGGGCCTCGCCGTGGCCGGCCTCACCGCCTGCGCCTCCCACAACCCCCAGGACGACCCCGACTCGTTCGAGGCCGTCAAGGACATTCACGGCGGGCCGTTCACCGACATGATGCTGGTCTACCTCAAGACGGGGCCAAACAGCGCCTCGCAAACCGCCGAGGAGCGGGCCGAGCACTTCAAGGGGCACATGGCCAACATGAAGCGCCTGGCCGACGCGGGTGTGCTGCTCATCGGCGGGCCGTTCGTCGCCCCGCGTGACAAGGCGTGGCGCGGCATCTTCGTGCTCGACACCTCCAGCGTGCAATTGGCAAGGCTGCAGGCCGAGACCGACCCGGCGGTCAAGGCCGGCGTCTTCACCGCCGAGTACCAGCCGATCAAGGCGACGATCGCGCTGCGCCACAGCGGCGACCTGGAGAAGGCGATGCTCGCTAAAGCCAAGGATGCGCCGCCGCCCGACGCCACCAAGCCGCCGCCCAACATCCGCGCGTACGTGATGGTGACCGCCGCCGATGCCGAAGCGGCCAAGTCGGCGTTGGCGAGGTCCGGCCTGAGCGAGAAGATCGTCTGGTGCGCGGCGTTCAGCGGCGTGGGCGACCACGGCGCGGTGGTGGTGCTCGATGCGCAGTCGGTCGATGAGGTGAAGGCGGCGCTGGAGAAGTCGGGCGCAGGGACCAAGGGGCTGGGTCTTGACGGCTGGTGGTCAACCGCCTCGCTCACGGGCTTTGAGCCCGCAGCGCGCAAGCTGCCGTAAGCGCGGAGCGCGCGTGAGAAGCTGTCACAGGCTTGTGGCCGGCTCTGTGGCCGTTTTTGAATCGAAACCTGTCGTGCCCGACGATCGATTCTGGCGCGTGGGGTTGGCCGACCCTCCGGAGGTACCACCCGATGGTCGCGTCGAGCACCTGCGCAAAAGACCGTGTTGCGCTACCATCCGCGGGCGGTATCGACCACCCGCATCAGTGGTTCGGCGCGTGCGATGCGGTTACTTCTGCTTGCGTGCTGGATGTCGCGGCCGTGTGGCCGTAGTCGGTCCCGCATCGGTCACGGCCTGGCAACACGCTTCGCCGCCGCGATCGCCGCGTCGTAGTCGGGCTCGCTGGTCAACTCGGGGACGATCTGCTGGTAGCGGACGACGCCGTCTGGCCCGATGACGGTCACGGCGCGGGCGAGCAGGCCC
>JAUXUZ010000516.1 GCA_030680655.1 Phycisphaerales bacterium | reverse complement strand
CGGCCTTGCCGTCGGCCAGCGAGAGGTGGAGCGACCCAGACCACGTGAAGAGGCTGGTGCCGCTGGTCGAGTTGAACCCGCCGATGGGCGTGGCAACGGCCGGCGCACCGGGCGCTGGCGCTGGGCCCGGCGTGCGGTCGTCAACCAGGAGTTTGCCGGCGACGGGCACATCGAGCGTGCGGTCCGGCTGGTTCGCGAGAATGCGGTACCCCTCCAGGTACGTCAGCTTCTGAAGTTGCTGCACGCCGCCCACAGATTCAAAGCGCCGGCTCTCCATCACCGCCGGGCGGGGGGGCTTGTCGTCGATACCCAACTGGCCGATCGCCTCGGCGGAGATGAACTCACGCTGCCCGGGCGCGGCGGCCTTCTCACCGGGCTTGGGCGCCGGCGTGAGCTGCAGCGTGACCGTGCCGGCCTGCAGCACGTTCCGCTCCGTGTCGGCGATGGTCATCGTGACCGATGCATCGCCGACGCACACCACCCTGCCGGTGGAGTTGTCGAACGTCATTGAGTCTTGCCATGATGCGAGCATCGACGACGGCTGATCGCCCGGCTTGAGCGGATCGGCGTCCTTGAGCGAGCTCACGGTGCCCGGCCCCTCGACAAAGGCCTCGCCCGTCGCCTGCGTGAGGCGCAGGTGCCCGCCGCACATCACCGCGCCGTCGCGAGAGACCGTCACGGGTGCACCGTAGAGGTGCGCGACCCCCGCCTGCGGATCTACGGTCAGCCGGTTGGCCGACGCAACGAACGTGGGCGTGCCGCCGGCGGTGTTGTCGGCAACGTGCACCTCGTCGAGCGCCTCGGCCTTGAAAACCGCGATCCGCCCCTGCGCATCGGCACCAAGCTCGGCGGTGATCGTGCGCGCCTTGAGGTTCAGCCCGCTCTCGCTCGTGCCGCCGGCGGTCGCCTCGGCGTTGCCGACAACCTCGATGCGCCTGGGCCGCTCGTGCCCGGTGGTTTCGTCGGGCTCGAAGGTGACGGTGATCTGCTGACCCTTGAGCGTGTCGCGCTCGGTGCCGGGCTTGGGTGGCTCCGCGGGAGCGGCACCGGCGGGCAAGGCGATGTTGAGCGAAGCGGCGGTCGTCGCCGCGGGTGCGCTGGCGATGGCGTTGCCGTTCAGGCGGATCTTGCCGATGGT
>JAUXUZ010000493.1 GCA_030680655.1 Phycisphaerales bacterium | reverse complement strand
TCCGCACGCAGGGTTCCGATGGGCAGTGCGGCCTTACCGCCGCCGAGGCCGCGGCGCGGACGTGATGATGCCGATGGCGATCCCGTCGGTGGGCGGCATGGCCATCAGCCTGATCACGTTGTTCATTGTGCCGTGCGTGTTTTCGGCAGTGGAGGAGTGGAAGTGGAAGCGGGCAATGAAATGACTCGGGCCATCGAACATGAACAAGACGAATCAAAACCCGCAAACCGCAACCGGTGATATCACTTCACCGGGCCCGGCATGGCACGGATTGAGCGCGGACGATGCGATCCGCACGCAGGGTTCCGATGGGCAGTGCGGCCTTACCGCCGCCGAGGCCGCGGCGCGGTTGCAGAAAGTCGGGCCCAACACGCTCACCACGCGCGAAGGGCGGTCGTGGTGGGCGGCGCTGGGTTCGCAGTTCGTCGCCGTGCTGGTGTGGCTACTGGTGGTGGCCGCGGGCGTGTCGGCGGTGCTGGGGGAGTGGGTCGATGCGGGGGTGATCGCCGCGATCATCGTCATCAACGCCGTCATGGGGGCGTCGCAGGAGTTCAGTGCTGAGCGTTCCATCGCGGCCCTGCGCGGCATGACTGCGCCCAAGGCCCGCGTGGTGCGGGATGGGGCCGTCGCCGTCGTGCCCACCGCCGAGGTCGTGCCCGGCGATGTGCTGGTGCTGGAGGCGGGCGACCTGGTGGCCGCCGATGCGCGGCTGGTCGAGTCGGCCTCGCTCGCGGTCATCGAGAAGTCACTCACGGGCGAGAGCGAGCCTGCCGAGAAGGATGCCCGGGCCATCGCTCCACCTCCTCCCGCCGAGACGCCGCTGGCCGAGCGGAGCGGCATGGTCTACTCGGGCACCGCCATCGCCACGGGCACGGCTCGCGCCGTGGTTGTCGCCACCGGCATGCAGACCGAGATGGGCCGCATCGCCGCGCTCATCGCGGGCGCGGAGAGCGATGGGCCCACGCCTCTGCAAGCGCGGCTGGCCCGCGTGGGGAGATTGCTGGTGGTCGCGGCGCTGGTCATTGTCGCCGCGCTCTTCGGCATCGGCCTCGTGCGCGGTGAGCCCCTGCTCTCGCTCTCCATGACCGCCGTGAGCATGGCCGTCGCCGCGGTGCCCGAGGGGCTGCCGGCGATCGTGACCGTGGCTCTGGCACTAGGCGTGCGCCGCATGGCCAAGCGGCGGGCCCTGATCCGCCACCTTCCCGCGGTCGAGACTCTCGGTGCGACGAGCGTGATCTGCACCGACAAGACCGGGACGCTGACGGTCGGGCAGATGACCGCGCGGGCGCTGGTGGTGCCGGTGGCCGCGCAGCTCACCATGCTCGATGTGTCTGGCGAGGGGTACGCACCTGAGGGCGCGGTGACGGTTGAAGGGAACGAGTTGGCCGCTGAGGCGCGGGGCGCAGCGCTTCGGCTGGCTCGCAATCTTGCGGGCGTGAACGACGCGACCGTGATGCAGGAGAAGGGTCACTGGGAGGCCAGCGGCGACCCGACCGAAGCGGCCATGCTCATCGCCGCGGCGAAGGTCGGACTGAAGCGCGAGGCACTGGACGCGGGTTCGCCACGGCTGGCCGAAGCACCGTTCGATTCCGACCGCAAACGAGCGGCCGTGGTGCGGAAGGCAGAATCCGGTGCGGATGTGCTCGTCAACGGGTCGCCCGAGAGCGTGCTGGCGCTGTGTACGCAGGTCGCCGAGGGAGAGGGCCAGCGGGCGATCACCGAAGCGGATCGCACCGCGATCCACGCGGCCAACGAGGACCTGGCCTCCAAAGGCCTGCGTGTGCTGGCCTGCGCGGCGAGGGGCCTGCCGCAGGGCGAAGTTGCCGCGACGGTCGCCGATCCCAGCCCCGCTTCGCTTGAACGTGACCTGACCTTCGTGGGCCTCGTCGGCCTGCTCGACCCACCGCGCGCCGAGGCCCGCGATGCCGTCGCCAAGTGCAAGGCGGCGGGCATCCGCGTGGTGATGATCACGGGCGACCAGCCCAAGACAGCCCTGGCAATCGCGCGCGACCTAGGGATTGCCGGAGAGTCGGACACGGCGCTCTCCGGAGCCGAACTCGCGGCGATCGACGATGCCGCTCTGCCGGAGCGGGTGGCGCGAACGAACGTCTACGCGCGTGTGACCGCCGCCGATAAGCTCCGCATCGTGCGGGCGTGGCGCAAGCAGGGCGCGGTCGTCGCGATGACTGGCGACGGCGTGAACGACGCCCCGGCGCTCAAAGGCGCGGACGTGGGCATTGCGATGGGCGCATCAGGTACCGAGGTCGCCCGTCAAGCCTCCGACATGGTCATCACCGACGACAACTTTGCATCGATCGTCGCGGCTGTCGAGGAAGGCCGCGGCGTCTACGACAACATCAAGAAGTCCATGCAGTTCCTCCTGGGGGGAAACTCCGCGGAGTTGCTCTTCATGGGGGCGGCGCTCGTGGCGGGATTGCCCACGCCGCTGCTGCCGATCCAGATCCTGTGGATCAACCTCGTGACCGACGGGCTGCCCGCGCTCTTCCTCGCGGCCGACCCGGCCCCACCGGGCGTCATGGATCGATCGCCCCGACCACGCAACGCCGCGTTCATCGACCGCGGGTTCGTGTTCACGATGATCCTGACCGCGTTCCTCACCGCAGGCGTCGTGATGGGCGTCTACCTCTACGCCCTCAAGCACCACGACGAGACGATGGCCCGCACCCACGCCTTCGCCGCGCTGGTCTTTGCTGAGCTGCTCCGGTCATTCGGTGCCCGCAGCGAGACCGTGCCGATCTGGCGGATGGGCTGGCGCGACAACGTGCTGCTGCTTGCGGCCGTCGCGGCATCATTCGCCCTGCAGCTCTGGACCCACCACAACGAGACGCTGTCGTCGCTCATGAAGACCGCTCCGATGGGGTGGGAGGAGTGCATCCCGCTCATGGCCGTGTCGTGCATCCCGCTCGCGGCGCTCGAACTGGTCAAGGTGCTGAGGACAAAACGGAAGGAGCGTGCGTGATGGACAATGCAGTCGCGCTGGTGCAGGCGTTCCTGCGGCTCCACGGCTACCTGACCGTTACGGAGTTCCCCGTCGTCCGAGCGGCCCGCGGCGGCGGGCATGAGAGTCAGACCGACCTGGACGTGCTCGCGTTTCGCTTCGGGGAAGCGGCCGGCTCGTACGGTCCGATGGATCATCCTGCATCGAGCCAGGCGCACACACTGCTGGGCGTTCCTGCGGACGTGCCCGACATGATCATTGGGGAGGTGAAAGAGGGCCGCGCCGAACTCAATGCCGCGGCCACCAAGCACGAAGTGCTCGCCGCTGCCCTCGGACGGTTCGGGTGCTGTCGCCACGGGGACATCGACACCGTGGTGCGAGAGCTTCTCCGTCACGGTCTTGCCCGCACCCGGCATGGACACGCCGTTCGGCTTGTCGCCTTCGGGGCGCTGCCCCCAGGGCACCGAGATGGGCGATGCCACGTGATCCTTCTCGGTGACGTGGTAACGCACCTGAGAGGGTACATCCGGCGGCACTGGGATGTGCTGCAGGCCTCCGAGTCCAAAGACCCCGGCTTTGGCATGCTCATGACGCTGGAGAAAGCGGATCGAGGGCATGCTGCGTCCGGTCACGGCGCACGCCCCCGCACTGCACCGCCGACCGACCACTCACAGCATCCACATGAGGACCGACCGCATGGATGAGGAGCGCCGATACCCTCTGAAGCAAGTCCTGCTGTGGGCCACGGTCATCACGGTCGCCCATTTCGTTGTGCCGTCGACCGCACACGCCTGGCACTGGCTCCACACGGCCCTTGCGGCGTTGTATCTGCCGTTGATCTTCCGGGCTGCGGTGTGGTTCGGCCTTCGCGGCGGGATGTTGGCCGGGGCGGCATGTGCCGTGCTCTACCTCGGATACCTGGGTCTGCGGTGGGCGGTCGGTGGCTTGCTCAACCACGATCAGTTCGCATTTCCCGCGGTCTTTCTCTTCGTGGGTTGGTCGTCTGGACTGGTCGCGGAGGACGCACGCTACAAGCGCTGGCAGCGGGACGAAGTGATCCGTCGTGCGAACGCGGTTGAGGACGCCCGGAAGCAACCCCCGCAGCGCGAGCCTGAGAAGGCGAAGGACCCGCCATAAGCCACGACCATCATCACACGTCCGATGTACCGCCATAACAGGACGACATGCTCATGTCCGTCCAGCAGCCCGACTCATACTTCTCACGGGCTCGATTCTGCGTAGCACGGCATTACCGCCCGAGCAACCGGACGCACTCAATCATCAGGCCCGTCATCGCGACAGCTAGTGCGGTGACCAGTGCCGCGTTGGTGAGGACTCCATTAACGTGCCGACCGACCCAGGCGGGGCGGTTGTTCATTCGCAGCAAGGCCAGGGCGAGCAGCGGGATAAAGATGGAACCAAGGATGCCGAAGGCCCGCTGCACAATCGCAAAGTCGAGCCACACGCCCAGTGCCGGAACAACCGCCTGTCCCAGTGCGGGTTCATCTCGGCAAGGGACCGATCTACCTTCCTCTGAATGGGCAAGTGTCACGGGTCCGCACGAACATCGTATCGAGTCGTAGGGACGACCGGTCCCCGGCGGTTTACGATCTGTCCGCATGAATCAGGAACTGGCCAAGGCGATCGAAGACCTCCTCCGGCGCATACCGGACAAGTGGCAACGTGTGGATACCGACCAGTTCTCGGTCACCGAGGAGCAAGCGATCCTGCGCCTTGTGGGAGCGGGACTTGTGGAACGGCGCAACACCATCCGCCTGGACATGGCGGGCCAGAACGAGGGCTTTGAGGCCACCATTGTCGTGACGGGCGAGGCGGGGTTGTTTCAGGCGATCGAACCGGCGCTCGCCGAGTCCTGGAGCCGGTGGTCGGGGGCCATCGAGGACTGGCGTCGGCGCACCGGGGCGGCCAGCCGGCCGTTCAGGGTCACGAAAATCGGCGGCGACGAATGGCGGCTTACCGAGCACGGGCTGCTCGCGAGAGCGGACCTCAGCGTTCCGCTGGACCCGAAGCTGTCCCGCGAGCACGCCGCGGTCATCGCCAGTCGAGAGCGGGTGATCGATTTCGTGATGAAGGCCGGAGCCCTCGAGGATCGCCCTCCGGTTCATGGTACCGGACAGCTTGTCTCCTTTCGCAGCGTGTCCGCCGAGACGACCGCACCTCCGGCCACACCTCCGACCACCCATGTGAACCTGACCAACGCCGCGGATATCGCTGCGGCCTTCCGCGAAGCGATGCTGCCGATGGTGGAGGCCATCGTGGGTGGGGCAGTCCGCGACTCGGGTCGCGCGAAGGCTCCGAATGCACCAC
>JAUXUZ010000481.1 GCA_030680655.1 Phycisphaerales bacterium | reverse complement strand
CGACCTCAAGGGCGTGGATTTCGATCTCGCGCTCCTGGGCTTTAGCGCCGAGGACCTCAGCGCGATCATGGCACCCGCGGGCAGCGAAGGGCTCACGGATCCCGACGACATTCCTGGGCAGCCCGACGCCGCGACGACGGTGCCCGGCGACCTCTGGGTGCTCGGCAACCACCGGCTGATGTGTGGCGACTCGTCCAAGCCGGAGGACCTGGATCGGTTGCTGGATGGCCAACCGATCCACCTCGTGAACACTGACCCTCCGTACAACGTGAAGGTCGAGCCGCGATCGAACAACGCGATCGTGGCGGGGCTGAGTTCGTTCGCGCTTGGGAAGAAGGCCAACGCCGACGAGCACGATCAGCAGAGCGCTGATCTCAACCGCTACCCGGAGAAGAGCCGAGCGACGCACAAGAAGCTCCGGGCCAAGGACCGGCCGCTGGCGAACGACTTCGTGTCCGACGACGAGTTCGACCGGCTGCTCGCGGCGTGGTTCGGGAACATCACCCGCGTGCTGATCCCGGGCGGCACGTTCTACATCTGGGGCGGGTATGCCAACTGCGGCAACTACCCGCCGGTGCTCAAGCGCTGCGAGCTCTACTTCGCGCAGGCGATCATCTGGATCAAGGAGCACCCGGTCCTGACCCGCAAGGACTTCATGGGCAATCACGAGTGGTGCTTCTACGGCTGGAAGGAGGGCGCTGGGCACCGCTTCTTCGGCCCGGCCAACGTGCCGGACACCTGGTCGATCAAGAAGGTCAACCCGCAGAGCATGGTCCACCTCACCGAGAAGCCCGTCGAACTCGCGCGGCGGGCGATCGAGTTCTCGTCGCGCCCCGGCGAGAACGTTCTCGATCTCTTCGGCGGAAGCGGCTCCACGCTCATCGGCGCGGAGATGACCGGGCGGCACGCGTTCCTCATGGAGCTCGACGCGCTCTACTGCGATGTCATCGTGCAGCGCTGGGAGAAGTTCACGGGCCGCAAGGCGGAGCGGCTTCCGGCAAAGGGTGCGGCCGAAGAGAAAGCCGCGACGAGCGTCGCGGCTGGGAGCAAGGCGTGATGAACGCCTCACTTGTCGAGGTTCGGGAGCGGGCCGTCGGCCGCTTCGTCCCATTCAAGGGCGTAGCGCTCGGCGATGTCCTCGAGGTCGTGCTCGGTGAGGTAGTCGGCGGTCTTCCGCTCTTGGCAGGCCGCGACGGCTCGGGCGAGGTCCGTCCACTCCTCGATCGTGACCATCCGGTCCTGCCGCGCTCCGAGCAGGTAGAGCGCGGCCTGCAGCACGGCCTCGAGTTGCGCTTGGGTCGGCGCGGGCTGCGGGGCGGGGGTGGCGCTCATGGTTCAGGCTCCCTTCCCCGCGACAAAGACGCCGCGTTCGTGCTTCTTGAACCGCGCGGCGGAGCCCTTGGCGGCGATCTCCCGGATGATGGCGGCGTAGAGCGTGGCCTCGGGCGTCTTCCCGCCGGGGCTCGTCCACAAGCCCTTGGCCTCCATCGCGGCGATCATCTCCTTGGCCCGCATCGGCACCTGGCTCGCGGCGAGCACCTGTGCCGCCGCGTCGAGGGCGCTGACGCGCTTGGCCTTCGGTTCCTTGGTGGGCTTCGGTGCCTTGGGCGTCTTGGGGGCCTTGGCCTTCTTGCCCTTGGCGGACGCATCGACGGCCGCGTTGTTGGCGATCTCCTTCGCGGTGGGGACCTCGTGGTCCTGCTTCCCGCCCGCCAACCGGTCGTTGATCTCCGCGAGCGCCGCCTTGCGGAGGCGCTCGGTCTTGGCGGACGCCGTGGCGGGCGGAGCGATCTTCGCTGCCTTGCGGGCCTTCCACGCGTCGCTCATCTCGTTCTTCACCTTGCCCATGTTCTTGATCGTGCCTTTGCGAGCCATGTTGAACTCCTTCTGTCTGGTGCGGAATCCCGTCGCACGCTGCGGCGGGGAAGCGTGGCCGTCGCGGTTTCCCGCGACGCCGCGTGGTGCGCGTCAGCAGCCCGCGACGCGCTCCATCTCGTTCATCACGTCGTGGACCATCGAGTTGGTGGCGGCGGCCCGGCCCCGGCGGTCGGTCCCGTAGACCACCTTGGCGACCTCCGTCGCCTTCGCGTAGCGGCTCTCCCGGTTCTCGTCGCGGGCGATGTGCGCGATGCATATGTCTTGCTTGCCCGCTCGGCGGGTGTGCTGCTCGATGGTCACTTCCGCACCGCGCTCGGTGCGGCGGATGCTGATGTCTTGGTCGATGCCCTCGATCACGATCGTCTTGATGGTCATGGCGTTGCTCCTTGCGGTTGGTGGTTCTGGTCACTCGGCGTCGTTCAGAAAGGCCTCGACGTGCTCGGGGTCCATGTTGCTGAGGAACCCGACCAGATCGATCAGGTCGCTGCGGACCTTCCCGAGGCTTCCCGCGAAGCCCCAGTTGCG
>JAUXUZ010000479.1 GCA_030680655.1 Phycisphaerales bacterium | reverse complement strand
CTGACGAAGATGGGGAAGGAGCTCACCGAGGCGGGCAAGCTCCCCACCACGCTGCAGGCCGCGACCTTTGGCGCCGGCTGTTTCTGGGGTGTGGAGTCAACGTTCCGCAAGCTGCCGGGGATCGTCGCGACGAGCGTGGGGTTCAGCGGCGGCAAGAAGCCCGCCCCCTCCTACAAGGATGTCTGCTACAGCGAGACGGGGCACGCGGAAGTGGTCGACGTTGTGTTCGACCCGTCCCTGATCAGCTATACCACGCTGCTGAACACCTTCTTCAGCAACCACAACCCGACGACGCTGAACCGCCAGGGCCCCGATGAAGGCACGCAGTACCGCTCGGTGGTGTTCGCCCGCAGCGACGAGCAGTTGGCCGCCGCCGGCACGGCGAAGGATGCCCTCGCCAAGAGCGGCAAGTGGAGCCAGCCGATCGTGACGCAGGTCACCAGGTTCGAGCACTTCTGGCCGGCCGAGGAATACCACCAGACGTACCTTGAGAAGAAGGGCCTGGACACCTGCCACTAGTCGGCCAGGCGCCTGCGCTACTGCCCTTGCGCAAGGCTGTAGCCGCGCATGCCGTCGAACGTCCGCAGCAGTTCATACGAACTCACCTGGAACTTCTCGGCCACGCGGTCAAGGAGCGTGACGGCGCGGGCCTGCCCGAAGTCGCCGGGCCTGTGCCCGTCCCGCAGCTCGAAGCGGACTCGGTAATAGTCCACGCACTCAGTGAAGATGCTCCCGGTCGGCCAGACCTGTGTGCCGCGGTTGCTGATCATCGTGACTTGAAAGGGCGACTCGGCGGCGATGCGCTGCATCTGCTCGGCCAGCACGGTCGGCGCCAGCAGCGTCTCGACGTAGATGTCGCAGCCGGCGACGTGGCGGACGACCTGCGTGAATGTCCGGATGACCTCCTGTTGCTGCGGGATCGCCGGCCTGGCGAGCGAAACGCGGTCGCCGCCGCTTGGTGGAAGCTCGACGGGTGGCACCGTCGCCGGCGTGCTCCCCAGCCGGTCCTTGATCGCGCTGACAAAGGCACGCGTGCCGATGGCGGGCCTTGCCGCGTCGCCGAAATCACCCGTACGGACGCCCTCTTCGAGCCCCTTCAGCAGCGCGTTCTCGATCAGCCCTGCCTGCCTGAACAGGCCGATGTGGCGCAGCATCATCAACCCGCTGAGGATGAGCGAGGTGGGGTTGGCCCGGTCCTGCCCGGCGATGTCGGGCGCGGTGCCGTGGACGGCCTCAAAGATGCTGATGTGCTTGCCGATGTTCGCGCTGGGCGCGAAGCCCAGCCCGCCCACCAGCCCCGCCGCCAGGTCGCTCACGATGTCGCCCTGCAGGTTCGGCAGCACGATCATCTGGTACTGCTGCGGCTTGACGACCATGTTCATGCACAGCGCATCAACGATCACATCCCCGTGCTCGATCTCCGGGTAGTCCTTCGCGGCGGCCTTGAACCGCTCGAGGAAGAGGCCGTCGGACATCTTCATGATGTTGGCCTTGTGCCCGCAGTAGACCTTCTTCACGCCCAGCCGCTTCGCGGCAGCGAACGCGAAGCGGCAGAGCTCGTCGCTGCCGGGAGCGCTGATGAGGCGCTTGCACTCGACGACATCGTTTGAGATGCGGCGCTCAACGCCGCCGTAGGTGTCCTCGATGTTCTCGCGGACAATGTGGAAGTGCAGGTTCAGCCCGGCGCGGCTGTACGGCGTGATCACCCCCGGCAGCGTGCGGAACGTGCGCAGGTTCGCGAAGGCGTTCCACATCTTCCGCGCTGTCACGTTGATGCTCTTGCCGCCGCCACCCTTGGGCGTTTCCATCGGCCCCTTGAAGAGGATGCCGCAGGCCTCCACCGCCCGGATCGCCTCGTCGGTCATGCCCTTGGAGTTGCCCCTGGCGAAGACCGAGGCGCCCATCTCGACGCTGACGAAGTTGAGGTGGTCGTGCACGCCCGCCGCCTTGAACAAGTCGAGCGTCGCGTTCATGATCTCCGGGCCGATGCCGTCGCCGGCGGCCAGCGCGATCGTCAGTTGTGAAGGGGAGGGAGCCCCGTTGGCGTGGGGGGCCGGAGCGGGGACAACGCCCGCGGCAGCGGAGGTCGGGTGAGGCATGATGTGCACCTTTCTCTGGTGGCTGCGAGGCCCGTCGGCGGTGGTCCCGTACGTTGGGTCCGCCGACGGGTTTATCGGTCGCTCGATGATAGAAGTGGAGCCGTGCATCCACAACCGCTTCCGCACGACCTCCCGAAGAGTTGGGGTGCCTTTACAGTTCGACGGGAAGGCCTTCCAAGTGAACGGGAGACGTTTCCAGCTGACCTGGAGACCCTTCCCGCAGAGCTGGAACCCCTTCCGCATGACCTGGAAGGCCTTCCAGTCAACTTGGAAAGCCTTCCGGGCGAGTTGGAAAGGTCTCCCATTCGGCCGGAAGGTCCCGCGGTCAACGCACGGAGCCCAGCGGTTGGCACGCAGGGGCGTGCGGAGTAACCACACGGCCCGCCGGAAACCAGTTCCAGTCGCGCGGAGGATCGGCCGAGGGCCCGGCGCTTGCCCCGCTCACCCCACTGGGTTCACAAACAGCCCCGTCGCGATCTTCGGATAGAAGAACGTGCTCTTCTGCGGCATCAGCTCATTGGCCCGGCTGATCACCCGCACCGACTCCAGCGGCGTCGGCCGCACGATCACCGCCAGCTGCGGCACGAACCCCTTGCCCCCGCCCGACCCGCGCTCGATACCCGCCCCGATGTCGATTACCTCGCCGATCGAGTGCGGGAACGCCCACTTCAATGGCTCCGCGTTCTTCCCCTTTCCTCCCGCCAAGGGTTGACAGAACTTCTCGATGATCAGGTGCTGACACAGCGCAACATCCAGCGTCCGCCACTCGTGCGGCATCGCCACAAACCGTTTGTCGAACGCGAGCGGGTCCGGCTCAACCGGCGTCGCCAGGTACGCCCGCCGCGACGCAAAGTCGTACAGCCCCAGCACGTTCTTTCCCGACTTCTTCGCACCCTTCTCCATCGCCGACTCGATCGTGCGCAGCCCGTCCTCACCCTTCTCCGGCAATTCGGTCAGGAACAGCTCCCCCCGCACGCTCCCCGCGAACGCGTGGAACGTGTAGTCCGCCATCCCGCCGATGACGCGGTGCGTCGGCCCGATCACCAGCCCCGCATCGCTCATCGACACCAGCACGAACATGCACCGCCGCGCGGGGTGGTCGGCCGCCACCGCCCCGGCCTTCTCCAGCTCGCGCAGGTAGTTCATCGTCGTGTTGTACCGGTGGTGCCCATCGGCGATGAACACATCCTCCCCCGCGAGCGCCGACTGGTACGCGGCGATCGTCGCGTCGTCGTCGATCGTCCACACCTCGTGCCGAGTGCCGTCGGCGGTCGTCGCCGTCACATCCGGCTGCCGCGCATCGCAGATGCGTGCGAGCAGGGCGGCCGCTGCCCCTTGATCATCCTGGTGGAGCCCGAAGATCGGCGAGAGCTGGCACTTGGTCACCTTCATCAGCGCCAGCCGGTCCTCCTTGGGCCCGCTGAAGGTCTGCTCGTGCGGCAGGATCCCCCCCCCCTTCGCAGGCCCGAACGCCCGCACTTCCAGCGTGCACGCCATCCCCGTCCGCCGCGTGGTCTTCCCGTTGAACTCGAACGTCTCGCGGTAGCAGAACATCGCCGGCCGCTCGCGCTGCACCAGCGTCCCGTCCTTCAGCCACTCCTCCAGCCGCACCGCCGAGCCGCGGTACGCCTCGGGCGGACCCAGGTCCTTGGCGGGGATGTGCGGCAGGTCGATCGCCACGATGTTCCGGTCGCCCCCGGCGAGCAGCGCCTCCTTGCTCAGCGCATCGAGCACGTCGTAGGGTGGCGCGATCAAGCGTGAAACGTTGGCGCTCGCGCCGATTGCCCCCACGGCCTGCGCGTACTGGATCGGGCGGAACGGAAAGACGCGAGGCGCGGCGGGCGGAACGGCAGTCCGGGCTCGGGGGGAGGGCATGTCAGAGGGTACCGCCCCCGCGGGGGGTATCCAATCGCAGAAGTCGCTTGCACACAGCGCACTCGCGCGGTATCTTGATGAAGTCGTCCGACGAACCCTTTCAGGAAGAAACTCCATGCGCTGCACCGCCGTACTCGCCGCCGCCGCCTCGCTCGCCCTCACCTCAGCTGCCGCTCACGCGCAGCAGCTCATGATCACCGACTGGACGACCGACCGCGTCATGCTCTTCAGCGAGACCGACGGCAGCATCGTCAACCTCGACTTCATCCTCGACGGCGCGGGCGTGGGCTACGACTGGCAGAGCCCCCGCGACGCCATCCAGGTCGGCAACGAGATATGGGTTGGCGATCAGCTGGCCGACTCCATCACCCGCTTCACCCTCGCCGGCGTGTTCATCGCGAACATCACCGGCCCGATCGACAACGTCCGTGGCATGTGCTTCGCCAACAACAAGGTCAACGTCAGCAACTCCGACGCCGGGCACGGGGCTCCCGGCGATGCCATCGTCGTTTTCAACCTCGACGGCACGATCGAGACCAACGTCGCCGTCCCCGACCCCTTCGACGTCATCGAGTACAACGGGCAGCTGCTCATCAGCGACATCGCCGGCGACAACATCGGCCGCTACGACTACGGCCTCAACTTCCTCGGCCTCTTCCACGACTCCGACGGCGTCAGCGGCATCGACTTCCCCCAGCAGCTCAACATCCGCCGCTCCAACGGCAACCTGCTCGCCGCCGGGTTCACCGCCCCCAGCGGCATCTACGAGTACGGGCCCAACGGTGTGCAGGTGGGCACGCTTATCCCCGTCACCAACACCCGCGGCGTCTACGAGCTCACCAACGGCAACCTCATCTACACCAACAACACCGGCGTGCACGTCTACGACATCGCCGCCGCCACATCCACGCTCATCCACGCCACGGCCAATGCGCAGTTCATCAACCGCCTCGCGCCGGTGACGGTCGTCTGCCGGGCCGACGTCGGCGTCACCGGCGGGGAGGCCGGCCAAGACGGCCAGCTCGACAACAACGATTTCATCGCGTTCATCAACTACTTCTTCGAGCTCGACCCCATCGCCGACATGGGCATCACCGGGGGCGAGCCCGGCGCCGACGGCGCGTGGGACAACAACGACTTCATCGCCTTTATCAACCACTTCTTCGCCGGTTGCTGAACACCCAGCACGCAACGCCTCAGGCGACAGTCGGGACCTGCTTGCTACCCTTCCGCATGCCCTCCCCCGCGCCCCGCGCCCTGATCATCCGCGCCCCAGGCACAAACTGTGAGGGCGAACTCGCCCGCGCCTTCACCATGGGCGGCGCAACCGCCGAGGTCACCCACCTCGACGCCCTGATCGCCGATCCCGCAGCCCTCGAACGCGCCGACCTCATCGGCCTCCCCTGCGGCTTCTCCTACGGCGATGACGTCGCCAGCGGCCGCATCTTCGCCTTGAGGCTCAAGAAGCACCTCTACCCAGCCCTCCGCGACGCCGTCGCCCGCGGTGTGCCGGTCTTCGCCGTCTGCAATGGCTTCCAGATCGCCGTGCAGGCAGGCCTGCTCCCCGGCCCCGCGGGCGGCCAGCCCTGGCCCGCCGAGCCCGCCGAGCAGGAGGTCAGCCTCACCTTCAACACCGGCGGCCGGTTCATCGACAAGTGGGTCCCCATCCACGCCGTCGAGAACAGCGTCTGCATCTGGACCCGCGGCCTTCAAGATGAGTACCGCGAAATGCCGGATGCCATGATGCTCCCAATCGCTCACGGTGAGGGCCGCCTCGTCGCTCGCGATGAGGGCGTACTCGATCGGCTCAGGCAGAACGGGCAGGTTGCCCTGCGCTACGGGGCCTCCTATCGCCCAGCCACAACCACTGCCCCCCCCCTCCACCCCGCCAACCCCAACGGCTCCTCCGATGACATCGTCGGCATCTGCGATACCAGCGGCCGCGTCTTCGGCCTTATGCCCCACCCCGAGCGCTACCTCGACTGGACCCGCCACCCCTTCTGGACCCGCCTGGACGCTCGGACTCGCCAAGGCGACACCCCCGGCCTCCGCATGTTCAAAAACGCCGTCGAAGCCGCCCAGTCCGTCCGGGCCTGACGATGTGCCACACCCTCGCCGCGCAGCGGCAAGGTGTGCCGCCCGCAGCCCCCTCCGGGTGCCACCGGGCTCGGCTCCGCGAGTCCAAAGCGAGCGGTCAACGGCCAATGGATCACTTGCACACGCTTTCTCGTAAGCTATCACCGTGATCGACCGCCGCGAACTCGACCGTCTCGCGAAGAAGGCCCGCCTCGCCTCCGCCAAGCGTCCCGACCTCAGCCGCGTCTCGATCGTCATGCGCGACTGCGGCTGCGTGCGCTGCGGCTACAACCTCAAGACCCTCCGCTTCGACCAGGTCTGCCCCGAGTGCGGGACGCCCGTCAAACGCTCCATCATCCCCGAGGACCCCGATGCCAAGCCGTGGGAAGACGCCGCCAACTGGCGACCCCGATGGTGGATGAACATGTTCGGCCTTCCCGCCGAGAAAGTCCCGGTCGTGGCGCCGATCCTCTCGATCCCCAAGGCCAACACACCCCAACCCTGCCCGCGCTGCGGTTACAACTGCGCGGGCATCCCCCGCCGTAGCCCTTGCCCCGAGTGCGGCACCCCCCGCGCGGACACCCCGGCCCCCGCCGGTCAACACGTTCAGCAGGCGATGCAGGCCCTCGCCCTTCATGCCGGCACCGGCATGCTCTTCGCTGCGGGCTGGGCGGCGTGCGGGCTAGCCCTCGCGTTGCAGTGGCTCGTCTTCGCCGCAGGCGCATCGTTCGCCGACACTCCATGGGCCCTCACCGGTTCGTTCCTCTACGCGCTCGCGGCGATTGCCAGCGCGGCCGCGTCCTTCGCGTCGTTCCAACTCGTTATCGCCGATCCGCCCATGGAAGTGGCCGCCCAGACCGCGACCTTCACGCGCATCACCGCCCTCGCGGGCTCGCTGCTGTGGAGCGCCACCTGCGGCCTCGTTGCGTTCGGTTGCTGGCGGGACTGGGGGAGCGGGCCCGTGTTGGCGTGCCACGGCGGCTTTTTCCTCGCATCGATCCTCCTCTCCTTCCACTGCCGCGTGATGCTGGTGATCGCCCACATGGTCGGCCGCGCTGAGAACGCCATCCGCTCCGCCGCGCTCGGCCTACCCTTCTCGATCGTCGTGCTGCTGGCGGCGTCCTCCTGGTTTGTGTTCATCGGGCGCGTCCCCCTCATCTCCTTCGTCAGCTGCATGTTCATCACGCTCTTCGCCG
>JAUXUZ010000467.1 GCA_030680655.1 Phycisphaerales bacterium | reverse complement strand
GCCGCCACCGCCGCCGCCTCACCCAGCACCCCCGCGATTGCCAGGTCGCTCCGCAGGTGCCGGTTGCTGATCGGCGCCACCTCCAGGCACCGCTTCACCACCTCAACGCTCAGCCGCAGGCACCGCGCCGGCACCCCCATCGCACCCTCGATCGCCGCCGGCAGCTCCGCCTCGCGCGCCGGGTCGGATGGGCTCAGCTTCTGCAGCGCGTTCAGCCGCCCGTACGCCTCCGCGTCGGCGTCGCCCAGCGCGAGAAACTCACCACGCCACCGCTCAAACTCCGCGCCCGCACCCTCAAGCCGCTCCTTGAACGCCGCGAGGTCCTTCTTCCCCACCGAGTAGCTCACCACCATCCCCGCCAGCGCACACGCCAGCGCGCCGGTCGCCCCCGCGACCGCCCCGCCACCGGGCGTCGGCGTCTTCGCGGCCGTCGCCGCCAGCAGTTCCTCAAACCGGTACGACCCCAGCGTGCTCATACCTCAGGGTACGACCTCAACCCCGGGTGCCGCAAACTTTTGCCCTGAGGAGTCTGCGTGCCTCGCGTTCCCGTTGTCGCCCCGTAGGTGCTGAGCACGCCAACCAGGCTGACAATCCACCGCGTCACCGCGTCACCGCGTCACCGCGTCACCGCGTCACCGCGTCACCGCGTCACCGCGTCACCGCGTCACCGCGTCATCAAACTCATCCCCCCGAAACAGCCCACCAAAGTACACCTTCCGCACCGCCGCATCCTTCACCAGCTCCTTCGGCGTCCCCTCCGCGAACACCCTCCCCTCGTCGATGATGTACGCCCGGTCGCACACCGCCAGCGTCTGCTGCACGTTGTGGTCGGTGATCAGGCACGCGATCCCCTGCCCCGCCAGACGCTTGATCTCTTTCTGCAGGTCCTCAACCGCGATCGGGTCAACCCCGCTGAACGGCTCGTCGAGCATGATGATCCGCGGCCGCGTGATCAGCGCCCGGGCGATCTCCAGTTTCCGCCGCTCGCCGCCGCTGCACGTCCGCGCCGCGTGCTTGGCCTTGTGCGCCAGCCCGAACTGCGCCAGCAGCTCCGCCGCCCGCTTCTGCCGCGCGGCACGGTCAAGATCCAGCGTCTCAAGAATCGCCAGCAGGTTCTGCTCGCACGTGAGCTTCCAGAACACGCTCGGCTCCTGCGACAGGTACCCCATCCCCAGCCGCGCGCGCTGGTACATCGGCAGCCCCGTCACCGACTTGCCGTCAAAGGCCACCGTCCCCCCGTCGCAGTCGATCATCCCGATGCACATCCGAAAGCTCGTCGTCTTCCCCGCCCCGTTGCGACCCAGCAGCCCCACGATCTCCGATGGCTCCACACGCACGCTCACCCCGCGCACCACCGCCCGCCCCGCGAACGACTTCTCCAGGTTCTGCGCCTCAAGCAACGCCATCACCTGAGGATAGCTGCACACAGCCGCCGCTCGCTGGCCACGAACCCAGTCTCGCCCCGCAGCGACGGCGAGCCCGCGGCCCCGCTCATCCCATGCCTCTCCGCCCAAAAGAAAAACCGCCCGGGCCGAAACCCGGGCGGTCGATGCAAGGTTACGTAGTTAAACCGTCTTCTGAATCAGATTCAGAAGGCGAGCTGGAACTGGCCACGGATGGCGAACTCGCCACCGTCGCTGCTGCCGAGCAGACCGTTGTTGGTCGAGAGGCCCGAGGCCGTAACGCCGGGCTGGCCACCGTTGGTGGTCGTGGCGGTCACGAGGTTGGCGTTCTCGTTGAACGAGTAGATGCAGTCGATCGTCAGCTTGGCGTTGTTGCCGGCGAAGTAGTGGTTGTAGCCGAACGTGAGGAAGTGGCAATCCTCGTCCAGGGCCGTCGAAACACCCGCGTCGTCGTTGTCGAGGAAGATGCCGTCCCACTTGGCGAACACTTCGCTGGTCTCGTTCCAGCGGTAGTTCGCCTGGAACGTGCCACCCATGTGGTTGATGTCGCTCGCGCCCGTGCCGTTCTCAACGGCCGTGTACACGAAGGCGCCGAACAGGCCGAAGCCGTTGCCTTCCCACTGCGCATCGACCGTCGCGCCCCACATGCTCGAGGCATCGGTCGGCCCGGCCGGCTGCGTGGCCGTCTGCCACGTCAGCGCACCGCCCACGCTACCCGCGTTGGCATCGCCCGGCTTGCTGGTGTAGTCCATCAGCTGGTCCCAGCTGCCGGCCCACTTCCACCCGCCGCGAGCGGTCAGTGCAAACTCTGACTCGGCCGCGTTGTTGAAGTCGGTGTTGGCGGTGTTGAGGCCGTCGCTCATGTCAACGCTGAAGCGCCAATCGTTGTTCTCGAACTTGAAGCCGACGCCCTGGCTGCGGCCCTGGTTGAAGAAGTTGTTCATGACGCCGCGCTCGACGCCGATCGTGTTCGCCTCGCTGAGGAGTTCCTCGCGAAGGAAGCCGACCTTGTACTGACCGCCGCGGATCGACCAGCCGTCGCCCAGGTTGTAGGCGAACATGACGTCGTTCGCGATCCAGCCGCCGCCGGAGCCGGGGATCAACTGGTCGGAGTCGTTCAAGTCGTTGCCGTCACCATCGCTGTCGGTGGTGTGGTCGGTGTCGATAAAGGTGCCCGGGCCCTGCTGGCCGGTGCCCGTCTCGAACGCGATGACGTAGGTCAGGTTGGGGTTGACGGCGTTGCCCGACAGGACCACGCGCGCCTTGCGCAGCTGGAACCCGTTGGTGAGATCGTCATCGCCCACCGCGATGTCGCTGCTGTCGCGGAAGTTCATCATGTAGCGGAACTGGATCAGGCCGTTGAACTTGAGCTTCCAGTTGCCGTCGGCCGAGCCGACCATGAAGCCCTTGTCGTAGCCGACCATGCCGCCACCCTGCAGCAGGCTGCTGCGGGTCTCGGCATCGGACAGCATCTCAGAGACCATGCCGCGGACTTCGTCGCGCGTCATGGAGGTGGTGTCAGCCAGAGCAGCGGTCGAAACCGTGGCGCCGGCCAGCAGCATCAGAGCGATCTTCGTCATTTGAGACTCCTTGCATCATGAGACGGTGAACTTGAGTAGGTCGGGCGCCCGTCTCCGCGCCCGTCCGTGGGGT
>JAUXUZ010000461.1 GCA_030680655.1 Phycisphaerales bacterium | reverse complement strand
CCGGCGGCCTCGAACGCGGCGTTGTTGAAGCCGCGCGGCGGGATGCGGTTGTCCTTGACGATCGTGTTGGCCAGCGACATCCGGCCCGTCGGCCCCGCGGGGAAGCCGGTCACGGCCGCGGCGTAGCCGTCGAGCCCGACGTGCATCTCGAAGACCGTTGTCGTGTCGGCGTCCAGGTCGGCGGTCAGGCCGTGGTAGGCGCCGTACTCACCGACCAGATCTCCCAGCGCGCTGGTGAACCGCACGTTCAGCCAGACGCGCCGGCCCTCGATGTGGCCCGTTGGCAGCTTGTGTCCCGATTCGTTGGTGACCCGGGCGGTCAGCGTTTCGCCGGCCTGAGTGGCGGATAGGCTGGCCGCGCGCTTGAGCATGTCGACGGCCTTGGCCCGCCCCTTGGCGATGTTCAGCTGGCTCACGGCGGGGTCGTTGGCCGTGTAGGCGGCGATGATGTCGAGCACCTGCGCCGAAGCGCCGGCGAAGTCGTGCCGGGCCATGTCGGGGCGGTTGGGTCCGACGATGCAGCTGCGGTCGGCCACGCGCGGCATGTGGCAAGACTGGCAAGAGGAGACGACGGTGACACCCACGCCGCCGAAACGCCCACCCATGTCGACCCCGCCCGCGGCGAACGAGCTGAGGCGCCACTCGCTGAACGTGCGCTCCAGCGGGAACTGGTGCGCTGGGTTGAGGTCGTCGGGCGCCTGGTTCATAGGGTTGTACCGGTACGTGCCGTCTGGCTGCTTGATGGTGGCGACGTTGCCCACTTCGTGGCACGTGCCGCACATGTTGCTGCTGGTGAAGAAGTCAGACCTCACGGCGTCGTGCAGCGCCGCCGGCGCGCGAGGTCCGCGGCGAAGACCGGTGGGGTCGAGCACGAACATCGCGTTGCCGTAGTACTGCGGCGCCAGCGGCCCCAGCGCGGCGATGATCTGTTGGTCAACCGATGGGCTCGTCGCGGGGTTGTAGATCGGATCAACCATCGAGTGGCACATGTGGCACGAAACGCCGTCCATGTCGAAGGTTGTGAGCCCGGTGCCGTCGGGCGGCTGCACGTGCCCCGAAACCTGAGCGTTGGGCACATGGCACCGCAGGCAGAACTCGCCGGCGTTGGCCACATCCTGGTTCGCCAGGGTCATCTGCGCGTAGAACAGCGGGTCCCGTGCCGCCTGGCCCATCAGGCTGCCAGACCACGTCGCGTACGGGTCGTTGTCGCTGATGTTCCCGTGGCACGCGCGGCAATTGGCTGAATCCAGCAGCGTGCCGTTTGGGATCATGCCCGGCTGCGTGCCCGGGAGTTGAAAGTCGAGGCGCGTCGCCGGGATCGGATCGGCCAAAGCCGTGCCCGCGGCGAGGGCGATCACGACACAGGCGGACGCTATCGGGCGTGGCGTTCTGTTCATTGTGCAATCTCCACTTGCCGCGTCGGGCGTTTAATACTACACTAAAGGATCCAGATATCCAATAATGTT
>JAUXUZ010000440.1 GCA_030680655.1 Phycisphaerales bacterium | reverse complement strand
GGCGCTGACCGTGTCGGTGTAGACCGTGCCGCCGAGGATGCGGTATGGGCGCAGCGTGCAGTTGAGCGCGCCGACGACGTCGAACATCGCGCCGACGCTGGTGACAAACTCCTGCGTCGCCTGTGTGGTGCCGGCGTTGAGCGGCATGTTCAGCGGGCCCGCGGTGAAGACCGCGTTGGCGGCGACCTCGGCGGTCGGGTCGCTGCTGGAAGCGGTGCCGGAGAAGGAGGCGGTGGCGCGGACGGTGACGGGGGTGCCGTTTGGCAGCGAGGCGCTGTTGATCGTGGCGCGGTCGCGGAACTGCGCGTGCGGGTCGGCATCAAGCCACATGAAGAGGCCGTTGCCCGGCGCGTTGGTCCCCGTGCCGCTGCCGGAGAACATCAGCCGGCCGTAGGTGCTGGTGGCCGTCCACGAGGCGGAGGTTGAGCCGCCGAAGCTGCTGCTGTCGCTGGCGGATGCGGGCGAGACCAGCGGAGAGTCGGTCATCCAGCCGGTGTTGACGACCACCTCGATCGCGGTGCCGCCGTTGACGCGGTTGACCAGGCGCATGATGTTGCGCAGGCCGCAATCCTGTGCCAGGGCGCTGCTGCCGAGGCCGATGGCCGCGAGCACGGCGGTGGTGACGGCTGTGCGCGCAGGGGAAGACAGTGAGCCGCTGGTTGAACGCATGGTGATCTCCCTTTCTCAAGGATCCGACAGGTGGAGTCTAGCACAAACCGCAGGATTGCCAAGGGCATGCCGCCCGCGATTGTGGCGCGGTGGCGAGAGGGCGGGGGCGCGTGCTGAGTTGGGCAGTCTGGGGGAGACGGGAGGAGGTTCATCGGCGGGCTATGCGGCGTGCGGCTGCGCGGGCGTTCGCGCTTGCGCGGAGTGTGCGGAGGTCGCTGAGGTCCATCCGCGTGCACCGAGCCCGCACCGCGGGTCTGATTCGGGGGCCGCGGCCAGCCGGCAGGGGATTCGAAGGGGGTCCGCTACAATCGCGATTCCGCTTTCCTTCTTTCCCTCTTCACTCCCGCGACGCCCCCCCATGGCCAAGACCAACGCCTTCCCCACCGACTTCCTCACCGTCGATGCCCTGACGCCAGCGCAGCTTGGTGCGGTGCTCAAGACCGCCGCGCGCGGCAAGAAGGATCGGCGCTTCGGCGCCAAGGCGCTGGCGGGCAAGAGCATCGTGATGCTGTTTGAGAAGCCTTCGCTGCGGACGCGGGTGAGCTTTGAGGTGGGGATCAACCGTCTGGGCGGGCACGCGCTGTTCTACGACCACGCCAAGGAGCGCATCGGCGAGCGCGAGAGCATCCACGACTACGGGCGTGTGCTGGAGCGGTACGCCGATGGCATCGTTGCGCGGGTGTTCAGCCAGGGGGCGCTGGAGGAGCTGGCGGCCAACTGCGATGCGCCGGTGGTCAACGCCCTCAGCGACACGCACCACCCGTGCCAGGCGCTGGCCGATGTGCTCACCATCACCGAGCACCTGGGGAGCGTGAAGGGGAAGACGGTCGCGTACATCGGCGATGGGAACAACGTCACGCTGTCGCTGGCGCAGGCGGTGGTGATGCTCGGCGGGCACATGCTGGAGGTGGCGCCCGAGGGGTTCGGGCTCAGCGCGGCGGAGGTTGCGGCGATCAGCAATCTGGCCGCGGCGAGCAGGGCCGGGGGCTCGTTCACCGCCAGCAGTGATGTGGAGGCGATGTCGGGGGCGGATGTGGTCTACACCGACACGTGGGTGAGCATGCACCACTCCAGCGCGGAGGCGGCGCGGCGGCTGCGGACGTTCAAGCCGTACCAGATCGACGGTGCGATGATGGCCCGGGCGGGCGGGGCGATCTTCATGCACTGCCTGCCGGCGGAGCGCGGTGTTGAGGTGACCGCTGACGTCGTGGACGGGGCGGCGTCGGTGGTGTTTGATCAGGCGGAGAACCGGATGCACGCGCAGAACGCGCTGCTGCTGCACCTGTTCGGCGAGGCGTGAGCGGGCGGGGATGGGGCCGGGGTGCGGGGGCGTGCGGGTTACGCCAGCGACCAGGACTTGCCTTCGCGCTTGATCGGGCGGTAGAGCGTGTCGCGCTCGACGGGCTTGAAGCCGGCTTCGCGGATCGCGCGCGTGAGCGACCAGACGCTGACTTCCTGGTGGGTGGTTGAGCCGCCGACCTTGGTGATGTCGTACCACACGACGGTGCCGTCGATGTCGTCGGCGCCGCACTGGAGCATCAGCTGCGCCATCGGCAGTGTCTGCATGATCCAGAACGCCTTGACGTGCGGGAAGTTGTCGAGCATCAGGCGGGCGATGGCGAGCGAGCGGAGGTTTTCAAGGCCCGTTGGGCCGGGCAGGTGCTCGAGGTCGCAGCCGTCGGGGAAGAACGGCAGGGGGATGATGGTCTGGAAGTAGCCGGCGGGGGAAGCCGCGAGACGTGAGACGTGAGACGTGAGTGAAGAGTCCGCGAAGTCGAGGGGCTTGGGGATGCCGGGGCGGGTGAGGGTGATGACGGGTGCGCCCATGCCGGGGTCGTCGCCTGCGCCCAGGTGCCCGCTGGCGGTGTCCTCGGCCCCCCACTGGTTGGGCTGGCCGCTGTCTGCGTACCCCATGCGCGAGAGGGCGAGGTCCTGGGCGCGGCGGAGCATGTCGAGGTGCACCAGCCGCTCCTGGCGGCGCTCGATGTGGCCGTAGAGCATGGTGGCGTTAGTGTTGAGGCCGAGTTCGTGGGCGACGCGGTGGACATCCATCCAGACGTCGCTGCGGATCTTGCCTTTGTAGGCCTCGTCGTGGATGCGGTCGTCGAAGACCTCGGCCCCGCCGCCGGGCAGCGAGCCGAGCCCCGCGGCCTTGAGCTCGCTGAGCACGTAGCGGATGCCGGCGGCGCGGTCGTCGAGCTTGTACTTCTTCGCGATCTTCGCCAGGTGGACGACCTCGACGGCGGTGAAGGCCTTGACGTGCAGGTCGCTGCCCATCTCCAGCGCGGTTGCGCGGATGGTGCGGACGAGGTCGGTGTAGTAGGAAAACGGCAGCTTGGGGTGCAGGCCGCCGACGCAGTGCATCTCGGTTGCGCCGTTTTCGACCGCTTCGCGCGCTTGCTGGCGGATGTAGTCGAGGTCGCGGGTGTAGGCCCCCTCCTGACCGTCTTTGCGGTAGAACTCGCAGAACTTGCACGAGAGCGCGCAGACGTTGGAGTAGTTGAGGTGGCGGTTGATGTTGTAGAACGCGGTGTCACCGTGGAGGCGACGGCGGACCGTGTCGGCGAGGTCGCAGACGGCCCAGATGTCGCTCGTCTCGAAGAGGGCGCGGCCATCGGCGAGGGTGAGACGCTCGCCCCGGTCCACCTTGGAGCGGATCGCCTCAATGAGGCTGTCATCGCGTGCGATGAGCGAGGCGGGGGGCGTGCGTCGATCGATCGGTGTCGCGGCGATGGTCATACAGCGTGACGATAGGGGGCGCAAGCTCAGTTTTCACTGAAAACTGAAAACCCGGGCGTTGGATTCTTGGCTTCATTTATGGGGTACGACCAACCACTCACCCGTTTGTGGTGCATAATGCCAATGACGGTTCAGCCGGGCCGCCAGACACCACGCGAAGGAGACGACATGATCCGAGCCGCTGCAACTCTCTGTCTTCTGCTCACTGCCTCAGCCCCTTGCTTTGGGCAGTTCACGTTCGCCGAGGAGTTCAACGGCGGGCTGAGCAACACGTGGGGAACGACGCCGTCGTTCCCGCAGCTTGACGTCGCCGGCCCGACGACGTTTGTCGGGCTGCCCGCGCACACGGACCTGACCCTCGACGGGGCGCAGACGTTTCGCTTCACCAACACCTTGGCGCCCCGCAACCTCACGGGGATGGTGGCCGCGCCGACGCTCATCGGCCCGCGTGGCGAGGTGACGGCGCGGATCAACACGCTGACGCAGGACGGCACGCGCATCGACGGGTTCTTCCTGATGATGCTCGTTGATGCGCAGGACAGCACCAAGTGGCTGAGCACCGCGTTCTTCGGCTCGAACTACTCGACCAACCGGCTCTGGGGCGGCCAAGCGTCGTTCGCCGCTGCGTCAAATTTCGCTCAGAACTACACCAACGACACGTGGTACCGCCCGCAGCTGCTGGTCAACGGCCGCATCTTGCGTGCCAGCCTGCTGGCTGACAACGGGACGACGCTGCTGGGCCAGTACGAGTTCATCGCGCCCGAGGGGTACTTCAGCGGGCGGTGGAACATCGCGATCGGCCAGTACATGGGCACGCCCAACGCCGCGACCTACATGACCGATGTTGCCGTTGACTGGGTGCGTGCCGAGACGCTCGCCTGCGGCACCGCCGATATCGGCAGCGCCGGCGCAGCGGCCGAGCCCGATGGGATCCTGGACAACAACGACTTCATCGTGTACATCGACCGCTTCTTCTCCAGCGATCCGAGGGCCGACATCGGCAGCGTGGGCGCAACCCATAGCGCGGACGGTCTGTTCGACAACAACGACTTCATCGTGTACATCGATGAGTTCTTTGCTGGATGCTGAACCGGCCGCGGCGTTCTGCGCCGCTAGCGACTACCGCGCCGAGCGGCTGATCATCGCCGCGCTAGCAGTGCGCGGTAGTGGTGCCTTGGCAGCGACGACGCTTGGGATGCTCGCCCGGTCGAACGGCAGACGGCCCGGATCAAGTCCTCGCTGGCTGCTGAAGGCTGAACCGTGGTGAGTCTGCCGGGCTTTCCTGCCCAAGCGGTCACTTCAGCAGGAAGACCTTCACCAGCGTGTCGCCGATGCCCACCAGCGCTGCGCCGGCGACGATGCCCGCGCAGATCGGTTCGTGCGTGTCGATCCAGAGCCTGTGCCCGAGGCTCTCCTTGCGGGCGTGGTACATCATGTGCATCATCCAGAAGAAGGCCGCGCCGGCGAACATCGCGATGGTGGAATCGGGGGGCACGACGACGCCGAGCCCGATGGCCAGCGGCGACAGGGGGAACCGGCCCTTCGTGCGGATGCGGATGATCTCCATGATCAGCGCCACGAACCCGGCGATGACCATCGACGTGATGATCGAGGGCGTCAGCAGCGTTTTGCCCGTGGCCTCGCCGAAGATGCTGGTGACGAGTTCCGACACGCCTTTCCACTGCAGAGCGCCGGGGAAGCCGAACTGACCACCCTCAGGCGACATGACCTTCTGCACGTGCATCGGGTCGGCGGCGGCCGCCGCGGGGCTGTAGTCGCTGAGGAAGAGCACATAGAACAGCGGCGTGCTCGCCAGCGCGCCCGAGACGATGCCGATGATGTGCCCGATGGCCTGCTGGCGCGGCTTGGCCCCCAGCATGTAGCCGGGCTTGATGTCCATGAGCAGGTTCGCGGCGTTGCTCGATACCTCCACGGACATGACGCCGGTCATCAGGTTCGTTCCGGCGTGCTTGGGGTTGGCGGCGCCGAAGATGAACTGGGGGATCTTGCTCAACGAGCCCGAGGGGGTGATGCCCGTCATCGCCGTGCTGCTGGCGGCGATCAGGCTGAGAAGGATGACCATCGGCACGGCCAGGGCGCCGAAGATGACCGGCACACCGAACCACGCCCACGCCATCCAGACGCCGATGGCGCCGAAGATCGGCATGCCCACAAACGACACCCACAGCGGCAGCTCGATGTGCTTGAGGACGTCGGCGCCGGCGACGCGCTTCTTCTTGCCGGTGAGCGTCTTGAACGCCTCGACGAAGACCTGCGGCTTGGCGAACAGCGCAACCATCGACGCCACCACCATCAGCATGATGCCGTACCACAGCGCCCAGGAGTTCAGGATGTACGCGCGGCCGTACACGTAGCCGCCGTCGGCGTTGAGCAGCGGCGTGCCGTCGGCGGCGGCCTTGGGCGCGATCTCGCCGAGGTAGATCATCAGCGGCACGATGATCACGAAGTTCAGGAACATGCCCACCAGCATGCTGATGCCCGACTTGATCCCCATCAGCCCGCCCGCTCCGAACATCGCCAGGTCAAGCCCCGGGCGCAGGCCGAGCTCCTGCATCGGCACGCCCGCGATCACCGGCTTTTGCAGCCAGGAGGGTGCACCGGTGGGGATCGCCCACGACACCCACTTGTCGAACTCGTGGGGGAGGTGCCACGTCGCATCGAGCACTTTCTTGTTCGCCGCTACAACCGCCGACCAGGGGCCGCCCTGGTCGATCCACATGAAGAACCCGCGGACGGCCTGCAGGTAAGAGGCGCCGGAGATGAAGCTGATAAACCCGGCCAGCCCGGCGGCGACCGCGAGCGCCTTCGCTTTGAAGATGCCCACCGACGCGTCGGAGGTGTAGAGCGTGTCGAGCACCACGCCGCAGGCGCGCCCCTCGGGGAAGGGCTGCTGCTCGTCGTTGATGAACCGGCGTTTCATCGGAAAGGCCACCAGCACGCCCAGCACCGAGAGCACCACGTTGAAGCCGAAGATCTGGTAGAACGGGATCGGCTTGTTCTCGATCCACATGTACGCGGCGATGCCGCCGATCAGCGGCCCGGTCATGTACCCCGCGGCCGTCGCGATCGACTGCATGGCGTTGTTCTCGAGGATCGTGAAGTCATCGACCGGCCGGCGGAGGTAGAGGCTCACGCTCCCCCACACCGCGGTGACGGCACCGACGGCCAGGAGGATCCACGGCGCGGGGCCCCCCTTGCTCATCGACAGCAGGCCGATGGCGATCAGCGCCAGGCCGACGAGCGCCACGACCACGCGCTGAGCGGCCCGCCCCACCGCCGTGCGGTCGAGGGTGGAGATGATCTTGAACGCGGCGAACGCGACGATCACGCTCGTCAGACCGACGCCCAGTGTCCAGCCGGTCTTGGCGCCTACGTAGAGGTTTGTCGCCGACAGCAACCCACCGATCACAAACCCGACGACCGCCGATCGGATCGTCAGCTGCGGCATGTCGCCTCGGAAGACGTTCGCCAGCCACCAGCGATCCTTCTGCTCGATCGACCACGTCTGGACCTGTTCATCTGTCAGCTGCGGGATCGCCATAGGGCGTGAGTCTACACAGTTTTCGTGCGGGCCGCACGGGCGCGGCACACACGGAACCGTGCATCAAACACCCTAGATTGCCCAGCCGAGCAGGCCCGCCGCCGTCGCGAGCATGGCGATGAACGCTGCGATCAGGCTCTCGCCAGCGACCAGCCCCGACGCGAGCGGGATGCAGTACGTGGTGAAGGTCTTCTTCTCGATCATCGACCAGACCCACGCGATCACCGCGCCGATCGTGAACGCGAGCGAGTTGTAGAACGGCAGCATGAACGCCAGCCCCAGCCCCGTCGCGCTGGGCATGTACTTGCGGTACTTCTCCGGGACCACGAACCGATCGATAACCGGCAGCAGCACGCCGATCAGGCCGCCGACGAGCATCGCGACCTTCGCCGACATCGGCAGGAAGTCGAACCCCTTGGTGAGCACCTCGGCGACCTTCGCCCACGTCTGCGTCGCAGGGGCGGGGAGCTTCTCGAGCGCCGCCTTCGTGGGCACCATGAGGTACCAGATCGGAACGATCGCCAGCGTGCCGAAGAAGACGCCCCAGAACTGCGCCAGGAACTGGCGCCTGGGGTTCGCACCCAGCAGGTACCCGCTCTTGAGATCGGTCAGCAAGTCGGCAGATGAGCTGGCGCTGTTGGCGGCGATGCCCGCGGCGGCGAGATTCGGAGTGACCTGGCCCGGCTTGAGCACGGCGAAGATGAGCTGCATGACCTTGCCCATCGCGCCGATCGGCGTGGTGTCGGTCTCGCCCGTTGCGCGGCTCGCCA
>JAUXUZ010000341.1 GCA_030680655.1 Phycisphaerales bacterium | reverse complement strand
CGCGCAAGGCGGCGTCACGCGCGCCGCTGCGCGACTCGAAGAAGGCCCTGGCCTTCTCCGGTCCGATCCCCGGTACCGTCTGCAATTGCGCTGGCGATGCGGCGAGCACGGCGGAGGCCGAGCCCAGGTGCGCCGCCGCGCGCCCGATGAGCACCGGCCCAAGCCCGGGCACGAGCGTGAGGGCGAGCAGGTCGAGGGTGGTTGGCGAGATGGGGGCTGCGGGGGTAGCTGGCGGCACGGGAGGGAGAATAACCGAGAATCGAGGACGCTGGGCATCGATCGGGGGCGGGGTTCTCCCCCCAATTTTAACCAGATTGCCGGTTTCTCTTGAACCGAAATGGCTCCCGCGCATAATAAACGGATAGTCGTATCCGTTATTGTCGAGCGGCGGGTTGGACGCTTGGAGGTCAGCATGCAGGGACGCACGAGGTTGCGGTGTTGGTTGGCGGGTGCAGCGGCGGTTGTGTGCGCACTGGCCGCGCCGGCGTTTGGCCAACTGGGCCTCAAGCCCGAGCCGCTGAAGATCGACCTCACACAGTCACCGCGTGCCCAGCAGATCATGCCGACGGGGCCAGCAACCAACGGGCTTTCTTATTCGGGCACGGTCGTCGCCGGTCCTGCGGGCTCACTGGTGCCTGTGCCGAACTCCTACCTCGGGCCGACGATCCACACCTGGGCGGGCCAGGATGTGTCGATCCGCCTCATCAACCAGATCGGGCAGGAGAGCATCACCCACTGGCACGGCCTGGATGTCCCCGCCGACATGGACGGCTACCCGACGGCGACTGTTCCCAGTGGCAGCGCGTTCGGCTATCGCTTCCCGATCCTCAACCGCGCGGGCACGTACTGGTATCACCCGCACACCAACATGCTCACCGCGCCGCAGGTCTACGCCGGGCTGGCGGGGTTCTTCATCGTCCACGACAACGAAGAGGCGAAGCTGCGCCTCCCCAGCGGCGCGTACGACCTGCCGCTGTGCATCCAGGATGCCACCTTCGACACCTCGAACCAGCGGGTCTACAACCCCGGCATGGTCGCGGGCTTCCTGGGGACCACGCAGCTGGTCAACGGCCAGCCCAACTACGTGCACTCGGCGGCCACGCGGGTCTACCGGCTGCGGCTGCTCAACGGCGCG
>JAUXUZ010000433.1 GCA_030680655.1 Phycisphaerales bacterium | reverse complement strand
CGACCTGCTGGCGAGCGGGCTCGAGCCGGGCAACGCCGAGTCTGGCCTGGTGTTCGGTTCGGATGTGCCGATTGTGCGTGCCGACCCGGCAGACTCGGTACGAGCTGCGGTCGCTCGGCGGCGCGACAGGGCATCCGAGGCGTCATCGATCAACGCGGGTCAGGCGATCTCGGAAGCGGAGGCGTGGCGGTGCTTCGCGTGTACGGGATGAGTTTGGCCCCGTCGCCTTGCCGGGTCTGGTACGATTGAACCTCGCGGACGGGCGGCGTTCTTCCTCTCACACTCTGGAGCATTCGAATGTGCAAGTTGACTCTTTCGGCGTTGGCGCTGGTGATCGCGGCGGGCTCGGTCATGGCCGAACCGCAGCCGGGTGACAAGACGCCCGACGCGGGCAAGCCGGTCGCGCCCACGAAGATCGTCGTTCCCAAGGGGAGCGAGGGCGATAAGAAGAAGGATGAGACCCCCGCGTCGCTCAAGGTTGGTGACAAGGCGCCCGCGATCAAGGTTGATGCCTGGGTGAAGGGCGAAGAGGTCAAGTCGATCGAGAACGGCAAGGTCTACGTCGTCGAGTTCTGGGCAACCTGGTGCGGGCCGTGCATCACCAGCATCCCGCACCTGACCAAGATCCAGAAGGACCACCCCGAGCTGGTCGTCATCGGCGTTGCTTCGAGCGAGCGCGTGCCCAAGGCGGGCAAGGATGGCAAGCAGCCCGAGGACACCCGTCTCGCCGGCGTTCAGAAGTTTGTGGAGAAGCAGGGCGAGGGCATGGGCTACCGCGTCGCCTTTGATGCCAACCGTGCGATGTCCAAGGACTGGATGCAGGCCGCCAAGCAGGGGGGCATCCCGTGCGCGTTCATCGTCGGCCACGACGGCAAGGTCGCCTACATCGGGCACCCTGCGTCGATGGACGGCGCGCTTGCCAAGGCCCTCAAGGCCGCGGCCGACAGCAAGAAGACCGCGCTGAAGTAATCGGGCGGAAACAGGTTTGAACTTCTGGCCCCGGGCGCTGCGCCCGGGGCCTTTGCGTTGGCCGTCGCGGTGCGCGATCGTGGAGGCTTTGACCTAGACTCAGCCGTTCCATTCGCACTCTGAAAAAGGACCCATTATGCGGAAGCTTGCCGGTGTCGTTGGCGTCGTATGTGTGATGACCGTGGCCCTCGCGCAGCCGCCTGCGCCAGCGCCGGTTCCGGCACCGGCACCTGCCCCCGCGCCGGTGCCTGCTGAGCCTGCGCCGACTCCTTCGGCGGTGCAGCCGGGCATCCCCGTTGCCCCGGCAGTCGCCCAGCCCGCCAAGAAGTACGAGATCCCCGCCGACGCCAAGCCGCTGCTGCGTCAGGAACTCCCCGGCGGCCTGATCGTGGAAGACTTTGTCATCGGCACCGGCACAGCGGTGGCCGCCGACAGCGCGGTTGTCGCGAACTACCACGGCACGTTGAAGGACGGCGGCGCAGCCTTTGATTCGTCGTGGGACCCGGCCTTCCAGCACCCAGAGCCCGCGGTGTTCAGCCTGAACCGCGTGATCCCGGGGTGGACCCAGGGTCTGCCGGGCATGAAGGCGGGCGGCATTCGCCGGCTGACGATCCCCGCGGCGCTGGCCTACGGGCCGCAGGAGAAGCGCGATCAGAACGGGAATGTGACGATCCCCGCCAACTCCGACCTGGTGTTCGTGGTTGAGCTGATCGACACGCCCGGTTCTGAGGACATCACGGTGGGCACGGGCGAAGAGGTTGGCAAGTCCGCCGTCTGCGTGACGGCTCACACCGTCAAGACGGCCGACGGCACCGAAGTTGAGAGTTCAACAGCGGCGAAGCCGTACATCTGGATCCCGGGCGAGAACGCGGCGATCGACGCAGCGATGAAGGGGATGAAGGTCGGCGGCAAGCGGCGGATCACGGTGCCGGCGCAGCTGAACCAGAACGCCCCGCTCCCGGACATCAAGCGTCCAGCAAGCGTGTCGCTGGTGGTCGAGGTTGAACTGATCGCGGTGCGGAACCTTCCGTCACGCTGATCGAGTAGCTGATTGAACCGATCGGGCGGGCCTGACGGCCCGCCCGTTTCTTTCTGCTGAGATTGAAAAGGAGTCACGCATGTCACAGCCGGTAAAGATTGAAGAGATCAAGGTTGGCAACGGCCCCGTGTGCAAGAAGGGCGCGACGGTGAAGGTGCACTACCGCGGCACGCTGCTGACGGGCAAGGAGTTCGACTCGTCGATCGGGAGCGACCCGATCACGTTCCCGCTGGGCGACTTGATCCTGGGGTGGCAGGAGGGGATCCCGGGGATGAAGGTCGGCGGTAAGCGCAAGCTGACGATCCCGTGGCAGAAGGCGTACGGCGAGTGGGGCTCCCCGCCCGACATCCCCGGCAAGGCGGACTTGATCTTCGAGATCGAGTTGCTGGGTGTGATCGGGCTGGCCGACTGAGCGGCAACGAGCCCTGTGCTGCCGCACAGGGCTGGTGCAGAGTGCGTGCGGATCATGCTGCGTCTATTGCGGCGTTGCCGTTTCGAGCTTCTTGAGGGCCTCGAGCCGCCTGGCGTGGACCTCACGGTCGGGCTCCAGCGCCGCGAGGAACGTCAGGTGGCGGCGGGCGGTTGCGAAGTCTCTCAGCTGCACGGCGATGGTCGCCGCGAGCTCGCGTGCCGAAGCGTTGTAGGGGGCGATCCGCGCGGCGCGTTCGGACTTGGCCGCGGCGAGGTCCCAGCTTGCGCCCTGGGCGTAGAGGCCCGCGAGCTGCGTGGCGAAAACGGGGGAGATCGTTTCGCGCGCATCGAGCCACTCAAGGTGCACGATGGCTTCCTGCGGCTTGCCCTGCGAGAGGTAGATGCGGGCGAGTTGCTGGTGCGGGAACGGATCGACCGGGCGGACCTGTGTGTAGCGCTGAAAGAGCGTCAAGTCGGTGTCCAACAGCACGCCCTGGCGGCTGTCGATCGCCGCTTGCAGCAGCAGGCGGAGGAGGTCGGGGTTGCCGGGGTGGTCCTTCACCCAGGCGCTGATCTGCTCGGTTGACGGGGTAGGGTCTCCGCCGTCCTCGGCCCTGGGGAGGCCTTTGACCAGCGACTCGAGCGAGGGCTCTCCGTCTGGCGTGAGCATGCCCCAGGCGATGAGCTGCCCCTTAGCCCAGACCTTGAAGTCGGCGAGGAACTGCTCGCGCGAGATGTGGAAGGTCTGCTGCACGGCCGCTTCTTCGCGTGTGCCCTTGGCGAAGAGGTCCATCAGCGTGAGCGGGGCGGCCGCGCCGAACCGCTCGACCATGTACTCGTACATCCACTGCCCCTGGGCGTAAGCGAGCTGTCGGTCGGTCGGTTTCTTTGGGCGCGTGAAGGCGGTGTTGATCTCGGTGAAGCTAAAGAGCCCGTTCGACTGGTAGGCCTCGCTGAGCAGGCGGGCGGTGTTGTAATCGCGCGGGGCGTGCTCGAGGTACTGAGCCTGCGCCTCGGTGAACCAGTGGGGCATGCGGTTGGACGTGCGCGACAGGCCGACGGTGTGGGCGTACTCGTGCCGGAGGACGCGGGGCCAGTCGTACGTTCCGGTGTGGCCGTGCCCCTCGCGCGGGGTCTCCATCGCGATGACGGGCCCGGTGCTGGCGGCGATGGTGTGGATGCGCGGGAGGCCCGCGATGCGCACGGCGAACCACGCGTGGTCGGGCATGAGGTCGATGTATGTCTTGACGGGAGGGGAGTAGTTGAGCGAGCCGGCGTCGCTGCCCGTCACGATCGCGTGGTTCGCTTCCATCCCCGCGGCGATCTCGGCGGCCAGAAGCGTGTCAACGCCCGGCTTGGCGCGGACGATGAAGTGGGGGGTCTCGGTGCGCGTGTAGGTGGCGATCTCGGTGACGAGCCGGAGTGAGTTCGCCGCGCGCACGTTGAACGGGTCGAGCTTTGTTGCGGCCTCGAGGGTCTGGCGGGCCTCTTCGTCGCGGGCGGCCTGCACGAGCACGAGCCCCAGGTCGATCTGCGGCGCGGGCCAGTAGGGCGCCAGCTCGCGAGCGCGTAAGAGGTGCTCGATCGCCGCGTCGTACTGGCGAAGGTCGCTGAGGGTCTGGCCCACGCGTGCCTCGGCCGCGGCGCTTGTGGCAAAGCGTGCCCTGTACGCGTTGAGAGCGCCCGTCAGCGCGGCGGCGTCAAAGCTGGCGGCGGCCAGCGCGCACTGCATCTCGGCGACCAGCGGAGCATCGGGCAACCGTCTGGCCGCGTACGCGAGCTCGTCGGCTGCTTCGTCGGCCTCGTTCTGGCGGAGCGAGGCGCGGGCGCGGAGGTAAGCGGCCTCGAGCGAGGGGGGCGCCTTGGAGAGGATCAGCGTGAGCGCATCTTGCTGAGCGTCCGGTGCGGCCATTGACGCGAGCTGGTCGAGCTTGTCGGCGATCGAGCGGGCGATGTCGAGGTTGAAGGAACTCACCGAGAGGTCGCCCAGCACGACCAGCGCCTGGGCGCACGCTGGGTTGTGCGTCAGCGCTTGGACCGCCGCCGCGCGAGCTTCGGCGTAGTTGTCCTTGTCCAGCAGGAGCTGCGCCTCGGCGAGGGGCACGCGCCACGAGAACGGGTCGATCTCGCGGGCCTTGGCGAGGAACGCCATCATGGCCTGGTGGTCGCCGCCGTTGGCCGTGGAGGTGTCGGTGGCCCTGGCGAGCATGGCGGCACACAAGACGCCGTCGACGATCTCATCGGCGGAGGTGAGCGAGCCTGACAGCAGCCGGGACACGCCCGCCCTTGCGGCGGTGAGTGCCGACTGGGTGTGCCCGAGCGTGAAGGCCATCTCCGCGCGGAGGCGCGTGGCCCGCATCGTGTCACCCTGCTGCAGCAGCGGCTCGGCCGTGGCGAAGTCGCCGCGGGCGAGGGCTGCCGCGGCCCGGTCGAGCGGGTCGGCGACCGGGTCTGAAAGAGAGGGGTCGAGGTAGCTGCCACGCTGGAGCGCGTGCACCGCCCGCGCGGCGGGCGATGACAGATCGGCCGCGGTGGGGACGCCGTGCTTGACGCGCAGCGCGGCGGCTTCCTCGGCCTTGAGGTACGGCGCGGAGATCGCGCTAACCACCTGCGCGTCGAGCGCGGGCGTGCCGTCGCCCGGCTCGTCGGCCGGTTGTGCCCGCAGCGCAGCGGTCAGCAGCGTGGCGATGGCGACCGCGGCCGCGGTGTACCCGCGCTTGAGCGGTGTCGTGTGCTGTGCGCTGCGCGGGTGGTTCATCGTGGGTGGTTACTTGGGTTGGCTGGGGGGCAGGGCCATGGGGTCACCGGGCGCGACGACGGCCTTGTCACGCAGGTCCTGTTCCTCGCCGGTCCACCCTTCGGCCTTGCTGGGCGCCTTGGTGTCGAAGGCGACGTCGGGGATCGGCGGGTTCTTGATGATGTCGTCGAGGAAGACCTCGTTGGATGAGCCGTCGGTGTTCTGCGTGAGCGCAAACAGGGGGAGCATGTCGCTGGAGCGGTACCACAGGCGGATCTCGGTGAACGCCTAGGCCTGGTCAGTGCCTTCTTTCGGGATGAGCTTCAACTGCAAGCAGTTGAAGAGGATGCGCCGCAGGTTGACGTTGTCTGGCGAAGACTCGAGCGAGGGCACGACGCTGACGTTGAAGCGGGCGAGCAGGTCGTCCTTGCGCTGCCCGACGGGGATCGGGAAGGGGCCCTCACCGATGCGCAGCGGGTCCGTCTTCTGGTCCTGCCCGACGATGTGGCGGCGCACGTACGTCTTCTGTTTCGGCAGCGTCTCGAGCAGGTAGCGCCCGTCGAAGACGAACGACTGGCGGTCGTCGCGGGCGCGCCCGTCGATGATGACGGTGTCGATGTCGATGGCGAACCGGCGCTGCGGACGGCCCTTCGCGTCGTTGGCGCTGGTGAACTTGAGGATGCCGTAGCGCACGTGCAGCCCGCCGCCCTCGATCGCGGGCGGTCGCTTGATGAGCCGGATTGCGGCCGAGAGGCTTGAGAGGCCCTTGTCGGCGGTCTCAAGCTTCGTGAGCACGCTATCGACGCTCGGCAGCACTTCGGGGGCCACCGCCGGCAGCGGCTCGGCCGCAGGCTGGGGAGGGAGGGCCGCCGGTGGCTGCAACGCGAGCCCGGCGATCATCAACGCGGCGGTGTAGCTGGTCATGAGCATGGTGCTTCCTGTAGAGAGCGCGGCTGGCGTTTATGGGTTCGCCGGTGGAGGGAGGGTAGATGTTGCCAGGGGGAGTGTTCCGAAGTAGTCCCGAAGGATCTCCGCGGCGGCGAGGGCGTCGCGCCGGGCCTTTTTTTGGCCGCGGGTCAGTCCCGAGCGTGCCATCGTCCAGTCCGCGGCGACGGAGGTGAGGCGTTCGTCTTGAAAGTGGAGCGGCAGCCCGGTGGCCAGAGCGATGCGGCCGGCGAAGGCCCGGACGGTCTTGGCACGCGGCCCCTCGGAGTCATCCATGTTGTACGGGAGCCCGACGACCAGGGCCCTGGCCCCCTGCTCGGTCACCGCCTTTTCGATTGCTGCGAGCAGGTCGCCGCCGCTGTTGCGGCTGACGGGAACCTCGAGCACCTCAAGGGGTGAGACCAGGCGGGTAACGGTGTCACCCACGGCCAGGCCGGTGCGCTTGTCGCCGAGGTCGATGCAGAGGTGACGCACGAGCGCAAGCGTAGGTTTGCACCGTGTGGTGACCGGTGGGAGCGGGCGGCCGACGGGCTACTTCAAGCGCGGGGCGAGGGCGGCGTGGACGAGCTTGAGGTCCTCCGCTTTGTCGCGGGGCATGACGAGTGTCGCGTCGGGCGTGTGCACGACGATGAGGTCGTCGCACCCCAGCAGGCTCACGGTGTGGGCCGGGTCGCTGGAGACGACGAGGTTGTTGCGGCTGTTGACCAGCACGGCGTGGTCGGCGGCGAGCACGCCGCCGCGCCGGTTGCCCTGCTCGTCGGCGGCGAGCGTCTCGCCGTAGGAGGGCCACGAGCCGACGTCGAGCCACTTCAGGTCCATCTCCACGGTGCAGACGCGCACGAGTTTGTCCGTGCTGGCGGGCTCCATGATGGCGTAGTCAACGCTGATCTTGGGGAGGGTTGGATAGACCTCGCTCAGCACCGCTTGCTGCGTGGGGGTGCCCCACGCGGCCTGGATCTTCATCAGCCCTTCGTACGACTCGGGCTTGAACCGCTTGATGCAGTCGAGCACGGTGGCGGCCTTCCACACGAACATGCCGCTGTTCCAGCTGAACATGCCGCTCGCCAGGTACGCCTGCGCCCGCGCCAGGTTGGGCTTCTCAACGTACCGAACGACCTGGAACGCGCCCGAGGCCCACTTCTCGTTGATCGGTGAGCCGCGCTCGATGTACCCGAAGCCGGTCGCGGCGTAGGTCGGCTTGATGCTGAAGGTGACGAGCCTGCTGGGGTCCTGCTCAACGAGCTTGAACCCGACCTCGACGCGCTGCCGGAAGGCCTCCTGCGGCTCGATCACGTGGTCGGCGGTAAAGACCGCAAACACCGCGTCCTTGTCGAGCTTGTGCAGCACCGCCGCAGTGAAACCGACGGCGTTGACGGTGTCGCGGGCGGCCGGCTCGCCGAGAATCTGGTCTTCGGTGAACGCCGGGAGGGCGGCGCGGATCGGCTCGCGGTAGGCTTCACCGGTGCAGATGAACCTCCGCTCGGGCGGGACGAGCCCATCCATGCGCTGCGCGGAGACCTGCAGCAGGCTCATCGCGGCGGCGCTCGCTTCGCCGCGGATAAGAGGGAGCAACTGTTTCGGCTGGGCGTTGCGGCTCATGGGCCACAGACGCGTACCCGCTCCACCGGCCATGATCATCGCGTAGCGCATGGCGGACGGTATCGGCCCCACAGAGCGGTTTCCGCAGTTGCCGCGAAGAGAATCTCAATGGTGCCGAAGGGTGGCGTTCTCTACTTATCCACCCGCAAAGACCAGTGCAATCAGCCGCTCGACGGGCAGCTCGTGCCCCTTGTGCTTGTCGATCGCCCGGAGCACGCGGCGTTCGGCGTCGACGCGCAGCTCCCCCAGCCGGATCAGGGCCTCGACCGCGTCGCCGGCCGGGCCGGTCAGCGCGGGTTCGAGCTGGGAGGACGCCCTGCGGACGGGGCCGGACACTCCCGATCGCTCCGGCGAGAGTGATGCCGCCGACGCGAAGGCCGCGACCTTGTCTTTGAGCTCCAGGATCATCGTGTCGGCGAGTTTCCGGCCGATCTCGGGTAGCTGCGTGAGGGCTTTGGCGTCACCACGCACGATCGCGCCGGCGATCTCGGCGGGCGGTTGGGCCATCGCCCGCAGCGCCTTGCGGTTTCCGATCCCCTTGACCGTCGTGAACAGGTCAAAGAACCGGCGTTCGTCGGCGGTGGCGAACCCCAGCAGGCGCGGCTCGAAGCTGGTCCCCTGCCCCTGCCCCTCAAAGTAGAGGAACGTGGCGAGCGTGACGGCTTCGCCAACGTGCGTCAATAGGCGCTCGGCCAGGTAGGCCGGCAGCAGCACCTCAAGCGAAACGGCATCGCCCACCGGTCCAGCCGGTCGCACCGTCGCCGCGGTGCCTTCAAGCGCGATGAGCGTTCCCGTCAGCGAAGCGACCATCCGTTGTCCCTTCCCGTTCCTGCCTGAAGGCCCCCGGGTCTCACGGTGGCCGTCAGCCCAGGACCATGCCGTTGATCGTCGCGTCGAACGTGATCTTGCCGTTGACCATGCCCTGGATCCGGCTGCTGAACCTGCGCGGGGAGAACTTGATCTCCTGGCAGAGCACGTAGAACTCAGCGCCCGGCAGCACCGGGTTGCGGAAGCTGCACTCTTCGATGTGTGTAAAAGCCGCGATCCGGGGCTCGGCGAACCGGATGTTGTACAGGAACGACGAGAGCTGAGCGCCCGCCTCAACCTGGAGTACCCCCGGCAGCATCGGCTTTCCGGGGAAGTGCCCGCGGCACCAGAACTCGGTGTCCTTGACGTTCCAGATGGCGACGCCCTGCTTGTTGTCATCGCTCTTCCAGACGATCGCATCCAGCAGGCACATCTCGTGCCTGTGGGGGATGATCGCCTCGATCCCAGCCAGATCGACCGCGCGGGCCGATAGATCGACCCCCAGGCCCGCCAGATCGAGGATCAGGGGCTTGGCGGGCAGTGCCCCGCCAATTCCCCCACCCCCGCCATTGGCGGTTGAGGCGGACAAATCCGCGCTCTTGGGCGGTGTGGTGGACGGATCGTTCATTGTCGTGCTGAAAAGCGGGTCCGGCGCGTCGGATCAGCCCTTCGCGGCCTCGCCGCCCTCTTCGCCGGTTTCGGGCCCGCCAGCTTCAAGCATGCCGGCGCGGACATCCTGGGCGGCGTTCTTGATTTCCTGCATCTTCTTGCGGGCGCGGACCTTGGCCGCCTTGTTTCCACCCTCACCCTTGAGGACTTCGACTTCGGCCTCAACCACGAGTTGCTTCAGGCGATCGAATGCTTCCATTTGCTGCTCCCTATCTATTGGACCCACGGTCTGGTTGGAGGATCATACGGCATCGGTACGGCAGTCATCCGGGGGTGCTGCCCATGCAGGATATCGCCCAAATGGGGATGGCGTCGATTCGGGCAAGAAAAAGGCACAAATGGCGGTTTGAAGGCTGTGACCGCCGCCTGCGCTCGGCGGGCATGAGAGGACGTCAGCCGTGGGCGCCTTCGTTGAGGGGCGGTGCGTTGGCACCATCGCACCGCCGGTTCTGGCGTGCTGGGACGGTGGATCGACACCTCGACCAAGAGCGTGTCGTCGGCGATGCGTCCGTGCCGGTCGGTCTCGATGTCGCGGTGCAGCCGGTCAAGGAACGCCGTCGGCAGCGCTGAGGTGTGAAGTCAAGACCCTGCGTGCGTTGAGAGCGACCGCCGCTGAGAGGCCCAACGGGTGGTCGGTCAGTCGAACCCGACGGGTCAACGCGCGCATGGCGAGCCTAGCCAGCGGCGGCGAATGCCCCGCGGTGAATGGTCGGATAGCCTTACCTCGTGATCGACTCCCGCTCAACGCAACCAATGTCTCCGAACTCTACGGCCGCGGCGCCCACGCCCGCTCAGCCCGTGCCCGCGCTAAAGCCGCAGGCGCACTGGCAGAAGGTCTATTCCGAAAAGGCCTCGACCGGCATGAGCTGGTACCAGGAGGTGCCGACGCGGTCGCTCAAGCTGATCGAGTCGTTCGGCGAGGCGAGCGAGGTTGAGGGTGTCAAGCAGCCGCTGCGGGTGATCGACGTCGGTGGGGGGGCCTCAGCCCTTGCAGACAACCTGTTGCAGCAGCCTGACGTGGAGGTGTGCCTGGTCGACATCGCTGCCAAGGCGATCGAGCTGTCGCGTGAGCGGCTCGGTGCTGAAGGCGCAGCGCACGAGCGCAAAGGGCGCGTACGGTGGGTCGAGGCCGACGCCACGGGGCCGATGGAGGCAATCGCCGACGGGTGGGCCGATGTGTGGCACGACCGGGCCGTCTTCCACTTCTTGATGTCCAAGCCTGAGCAACTGGCGTACGCGTCGAACATGGCCCGCATCCTGCGCCCCGGCGGCACGGCGATCGTCGCCGGGTTCTCACCCGACGGGCCCGAGCGCTGCAGCGGGCTGCCGGTGCAGCGGCGCGACGCGGCCGCGATCGCCGCCGAATTGTCGGTGGCGGGGCGCGCGTTCAAGCTGGTCGATTCGTACAAGGAAGAGCACAAGACACCGTGGGGAACGGTGCAGGCGTTTGTCTACGCCGTGCTGAAGGGTTGAACCCGCACGGCCGCAGCTGCGGTTTACTTCTGTACCGGTGCGCCCGCTTTGTCCCACGCCGCGAACCCGCCGGTGAGGTTGCTCACCGTGTACCCGTGCTTCTGGAGCAGTGAGCAGGCCCGCGCCGAGCGCACGCCCCCCTGGCAGTTGACGAGGATTTGACGACCCCTTGGGACCTTGTCGAGGTGCGCGAGCAGACGCGTGTGGGCGATGTTGGCTGCGCCGGGGATGAACCCGCCGGTGAGCTCGGCCGCGCGGCGGACGTCAAGGATGAACGGCTTGGTTGACTCGATCAGGCTTTGGGCGGCGGCCACGGGAACGTCGGGCGTGGTTTCGAGCTTCACGCCGGCGCTGGCCAGCTGAGCGAATTGCCCCGCATCGAACCAGCCCTCGATGTCATCGATGCCCACGCGGATCAGGTCGCGCACGGCTTCATCCAGGCGTGACGGCTCAACGATGAGGTAGACCGATTCGCGCTCACCGATCATCGAGCCCGCGTCGGTGGTGAAGGAGTTGGTCAGCGGCAGGCAGAGCGCCCCGGCGATGTGCCCCTCTTTGAACGCCGCCCACGGGCGCGTATCCACGATCGCGCAGGCGCGGCCGTCGAGGGCCTTGATCGCCGGCGCGTCGAGTTGCTTCGGCTTCGGGACGCCCCCCAGCACCCTCGGGCCGGCCTTGTTGTCGCGCTTCATGCGGGCGAAGTAGAGGGGCGGCTCGGGCTGGCCCGCGAGGATCGAATCGACAAAGGCCTGCTCGCCACCTCTTTCGCTTTGAGCAGCAAGCAGCGCCGGGTTGAACATCTTCTCGTACCCCACGGTGCTCTGGGGCACAGCCCCCAGCGCCTTGCCGCACGCGCTCCCCGCGCCGTGGGCGGGCCACACCTGCAGATAGTCGGGCCACGACATGAAGCTCCGCACCGACTTGAAGAGCCGGTGGGCCGACGACTCGGCCTGGCCCGCGATGCCCGCCGCCGACTCGAGCAGGTCGGGGCGGCCGACGTCACCGACGAAGACAAAGTCACCTGTCGCGACGCCGATGGGTTTGTCGGCGCCGCCGCCGCGGTCGGTCACCATGTAGCTCAGGTGCTCGGGCGTGTGCCCGGGCGTGTGCACCGCCTTGAACTCGATCTTGCCGATGCTGAAGGTGTCGCCGTCCTTGAGCAGCCGGTGGGCGTAGCTCCCCCCGCCGGTCTTGGCGCCGAGCCACTGGTACTTCCAGTCGTCGCCTCCTTCGCCAGAGAGGTAGACCGTGGCCCCCTTCTCGGCCAGCTCGCGCGCGCCGGAGAGGAAGTCGGCGTGGATGTGCGTCTCGGCGGCGGCGACGATCCGCAGGCCGTTGGCGGCGGCGAGTTTCTCGTAGCGGTCAACGTCGCGCTGCGGGTCGATGACGATCGCCTCGCCCGTCTTCTGGCAACCGATCACGTATGTGGCCGCGGCCAGCTTGTCGTCGTAGACCATGCGGAGGAACATGGGTGCGTCCCCTTATGTGTGCGGTGGGTGGCGCACAAACGGTAGGGACCGCCCGGCCGTCTGCACGGAGTGGCGCTCGCGGGAATTCGGCGTGGTTGGCCGCAGGAAATCGAAGGCCGTCAAGCGTGGGCGGTGCTCACCCGGCTTACGGGCAGCCGGTGCGGTTGAAGAAGTTGCCGATGTAGCAGATTCAGTCATGGTTACACAAGCGTCCGCTGCGCGCGGGAATGCCACCCTGCACGCCCATTTCTGCGGCGGGGTAGGCGCTGCCCGCAACTACGGAGCCGCGACGTTCAGGCCGCTCAAGACCAGCCGCAGCGCATCGCCCGCGCCCACCAGGCTCTCGCCGGCGATGATCCCCGCGCAGACCGTGATGAGGAACCGCTCGGTCCACTTGGGAAAGAACCGGGCGAGGCCCAGCGCCAGGCAGCCGCCGATGAACATCGAGATGCTGTTGTTGGCGGGGATGACAAACGCCAGGCCCAGCGCGGCAGCGCTGGGGATGAACGCCTTGGCCTTGGGGAAGAGCTTCTCGCTCAGCGGCAGGATCACGCCGACGACCGCCGCGATGATGATCGCCGTCGTTGCGCCGCTGGGGAGGCTGGAGATGCCGTTCTTGAAGACCTCGGCGACGGCCTTCCACTGCGCCACCGCGGGGGCGGGCCAGTCGGGGGTGAGGAGCATCTCCTTGGGGTTTGGCACGAGGATGAGGTAGAAGTACCCCGCCACCGCCGCGCCGGCGACCGAGCCGAGGATCTGGCCGACGACCTGCTTGCGGGCGATCGCCCCCAGCAGGTAGCCGCACTTGAGGTCGTGCATGAGGTCGGAGCACTGGCTCGCCGCGCCCGCCGTCACGCTGGCGGTCATGAGGTTCGCCGAGGGGCTGGCGGGTGCGATGCCGGCGAAGACCAGCTGCGTCACCTTGCCCATCGCGCCGACGGGGTTGACGTTGGTCTCGCCCGAGACGCGCGTTGAGACCACCGCGAGGGCGAACGAGAGGAGCACCGCGATCCCCGCGGCCCACCAGGCGATGCCGAAGAACCACGTCTGCAGGATCACCGCCAGGATCAGCGCGAGCGTGAGCGAGAAGAGGAACCAGTTGCGGGTCACCTCGCCGGCATCGGCCTGTGCCGCGGCGGCCGCGCCCGCAGCGCCCGGGGCGCTGGTGGTGGAGGCGGAGGAGGGGGGGGACGGGCGGAAGGAACGCACGATCGCCGGCAGGGAGAACGAGAACGACACCAGCGACGAGACGACCATCAAGGTGACGCCGGGCCACAGGAGCCACTCGCCGATCGGCCCGCGCACCGCGGGGACCACCCCCGCGTTGACCAGGTTCACACCGATCACCAGGTAGGCGAGCACCGCCCCGACCATGAGCGACCAGCAGGCGCGGAAGCCGATGAGCCCGCCCACCGCCACCATCAGCAGCGTCGGGTCGAGGGCGAAGGTGTACGTCGCCGCGGGCGAGCCGTTGATGGTCACGCCGAAGGCGGAGCGCTTCACCCACCCGATGATCTCCGCCACCTTGATCAGCCCGCCCGTCAGCGCACCCAGCCCCAGCACACCCACGCGCTTGAGCGCCTCGCTGCCGGTGTTGTAAACCTCTTTGAGCGTCTCAGCGCACGCCATGCCGCCGGGGAAGGGGAGCTTGTCGCGGATGATCAGCTGCCGCCGCAGCCCCATCGCGACGGCGATGCCCACGAAGCAGACCGTGCTGATCCACAGGAAGAGCTGCCACCACTTGAACGTCGTCCCCTCCAGCATGGTGAGGGCGGGGATCGCCGAGACCAGCCCCGCGCTGCTCACCGCCCCCGCGGCGGAGATCGACGCCTGGCTGACGTTGTTCTCCAGCTTGTTGATGTTCTTGACGCCGCCACCGGACAGCTTGCTCACCACCGACCAGAACGCGAAGGCGAGCAGGATGCCCGTGATCGACATGTTCAGGCCCCAGCCGATCTTCAGGCCGGTGTAGACGTTGCAGATCGACAGCAGCCCGCCCAGGATCATGCCGGTGATGGCGGACTTCCACGTGAGCTGTGGCGTGATGAAGTCAACGGGCACTTCGACCTGCGCGGGAGCGGACTGGGTGTCGATCGTCTCTGCCACGGTTCACCTCCAGGGGAGGGGAGCGTAGCCGATCGTGCCGCGCGATTGGCGCTGCACGCCAGAGCGGCATAGGCGGTTTCACCACCGAGGGCGCAGGGGCCGCAGAGGATCGGGCAGGAGTGGGGCGCTCACGCCGCTGCGCTGGTGATGTGGCCGCTCGTAACGCCCGCCGGCATCGCGCCGAAGCGCACGTACACCTGCTCGGGCTCGCCCTCGGTTGCGCCGCGGATGGCGCGGACGAGGTAGCTCACCTCGGTTGTGCCCGTGGGGAGCGTGGTGTCGGTGAAGGTGCGCCGCGTTGGGCCGCTGGGGGCGGCGGTGCCGACGAACGAGAACCCGCGCTGGCCCGGCAGTTTGCGCGAGACCAGGTAGGTGACGCTGCCGCTGCCGCGCGGGTTGTTCCCCTTCCAGCGCAGCACGGGTGCGCCGCTGAGCGGGTCGAGCGAGGCGGTGAGCTGCTTGACTTTTCCGGGCGCGGGGACCGCGCGGGGCGCGGTCGGTTCATCGAGCTGGGCCGCGCTGTAGATGGCGGCGGGGTTGTCGTTGTTCTCCGCGCACACGTCGATCAGCATCACGGCGGTCTGCACCGCGCGGCGCAGGTTGCGCTCGGCCTGCTCCTGCGCATCGGTCGCGTTGCGGCTCAACTGCCGCGCTGCGAGGGCGGCCGTCTTGGCGGCCATCGCCGCGTCCGCGGCGTCCTTCACCGAATCGGCCTGCTGCTGCGTCATGCCCACCGCGGATGGGTCGCTGGCCCACCGCTCGGCGTGCTCGGTGGACCAGGGGATGAACTTGCTCAGAGGCACGGGGTGGCGCATCTTGGTGCTCCTTACGGTGGGGACGAACGCTCCATCGTCAGCAAAGTGGGCGGACTGAAGGCAATCGCCACGATTGGCGTGCAGATCGAGCGATCGCACGCCAAACGATGCGGATGGAGACCGAACACCGGGTTTGCCGTGCATCTGCGGCGGGTGCGCAACATCCGCGCGGATGGGCGGGCAAGCGGCCCGTTCGCGCTGCAAACGCGGCGATTGCTGCGCAGATGGAGCAAACGCGGCCGAGGGGGGGCTTTGCGCAGGGGGGAGGGCAGCGCAAGGCCAAGGCAGTCCTTTGGCGAAGGGGGTTGCTGCGGGCGGCCGCTCACGGGTTGCATGACGCACAGGTTCCTTGTCACCGCCCCCGCGGCAAGGCACGCACGCCTTTCGCCCAGCGGGCGGGGTGTCGTTGCCATGGGCTTCAGCCCATGGTTGGGGAGATAAGCGGTTGCCGGGACCCAGCGGGTCCACTGAGCGCCCCCCCTGTCGGCCCGCTGGGCCGGAAGTCATAGAGGTCCACTCACCACCGGCTGAAGCCGGTGGCAACGTCAGTGTGCCCGCTGGGCACGGCACCCCATCCAACCCTGTGCTCCGTTACGTGGGGGCTCTTGTGCTTTATGCGACCAGAACCATCCACGCCCCCACGTTATCAAAGAAACCGCCTTGGTCTTTGCCTCCGACTTTGCTGGTAGACTGCGCGGGTGGCACAAGCGGCGCACAAGGTGAAGAAGCCTCGCGCGGGGAGGGGGGGCAAGGTCCGGAGGACGCTGGGCTGGACGCTCCTCACCCTCGGCCTGCTTGTGGCGGGGATGTGGGTGGCGAGCGGGTGGTGGGAAGTCGTCGTGTGGTGGGAGACAAGCCCGAAGCTATCACTTGGGTGGGCACTGCGTGCGATCGGGGGAGTTTGGGAGCTAGAGCAGGGACGGGTGAATGGTTCGTGGGGGGCTCGCGCCTATTCGAAGTCTGAAGCACCCCAGTGGTGGGCAGGAACGTGGGGAACCTACGGGAACGGTTACTTTGGGTACCGAGGGCAACTCTGGCCCATCCCCCTCCTCCTCTGGACCCCCGCCGCGCTGCTCCTCCGCTCCGGCATCCTCGCGCGGCGGCGGGCACTGAGCGGCAAGTGCAAGTCGTGCGGCTACGACCTCGCGGGGCTTGCGCCGGATGCCCCGTGCCCCGAGTGCGGCAAGGGAGCGAAGGTGGTCGCATGAAGCCCCCCCAGCCCCGCCCAATCAGGAAGATCGGCCGCAAGCACAGGACGCTGGGCTGGACGCTCCTCACCCTCGGCCTGCTTGTGGCGGCGGTGTGGGTGTGGCCCGCGGATAAAGCCATGTCAATGGCAGGTTGGCGCTTGGCGGCCGAAGATGGGTCGTTCACCTTGTTTTGGCGAGGGCCTCGCTATGACGCGGTCGTGTCGAAGCTAGCGGTAACGCCGGGATTCCGCGTCTGGCAATGGTGGGACTGGGATCTAGACTGGGGTCAGTTCGCGATAGGGGCCGAGTACTTTCGCGTTGTCGTGACGCCTTGGCCCATCTCGCTAGCCTTTATTGCGGCTGGTACAGCCCTTCTTCGACCAACGCGCCAACCTCAGGGCTGTTGTCGCGCGTGTGGTTACGACCTCACCGGGCTTGCTGCCGATGCTGCCTGTCCAGAGTGTGGCCAAACCTCCGCCGACGCGGCCGTCAGCACGCCCGCACCAGGAGATTGAAGCAGAGCGATGCTCTGCACTGGTTGACTTCCGGCTCCACTCCGCTGCGCTGCGTTCCGCACGGTCCACCCTCCTCCTCTGGACCCCCGCCGCGCTGCTCCTCCGCTCGGGCATCCTCGCGCGGCGGCGGGCGATCACCGGCAAGTGCAGGTCGTGCGGCTACGACCTTGCGGGGCTTGCGGGTGATTCGCTGTGCCCTGAGTGCGGGAAGGCAAAGGCGGAAGAGTGAACACCAAGAGCGCGAAGGTCACGAAGACCACAAACCGTCCGCACCCGTCAGCCGTGATCTACGCCCTTTGAGTCTTCGTGCTCTTTGGGCTCTTTGTGTTCATGCCTCTCTCCTCTCTGTGCCTTGGTGTCTCTGTGGGGAGCCTGTCTTGATCCGTGCTCATCCGTGTTGATCCGAGGCTGGTTTCTGCATCGAGCGCTGCGGCCACACCGCACCCGAACGAAAAAGGCCCGGGCTTGCGCCCGGGCCTTGGTGGTCAATGAGGGGGCGTTCTTTCAGAACGCGTTACTCGACTTCCGGTTACACGAGCTTCGCTCGTTTCACACGGCATGCATAATGGCCGCCTGCGCCGCCGCCAGGCGTGCGATCGGCACGCGGAACGGGCTGCACGAGACGTAGTCCATGCCCGCCTTGTGGAAGAAGTGGACGCTCTTGGGGTCACCGCCGTGCTCGCCGCAGATGCCGATCTTGAGCTTGTCGTTGACGCTGCGGCCCTTGGCGACGCCCATCTCGACCAGGGCGCCGACGCCGGTGGTGTCGAGGCTCACGAACGGGTCGCCGGCGAGGATCTCCTTGTGGAGGTAGTCGGGCAGGAAGGTGCCGATGTCGTCACGCGAGAAGCCGTAGGTCATCTGCGTGAGGTCGTTGGTGCCGAAGGAGAAGAACTCGGCTCCGCCGGCGGCGATCTCGTCGGCGGTAACGCACGCGCGGGGCACCTCGATCATGGTGCCGATGGGGATGTCGATGCGCTTCTGCCAGCCCTTTTCTTTCTTGACGGCGTCGATGGTCGCCAGGGTCTGGGCCTTGAGGACCTCGAACTCCTTCACGGTGCCCACCAGCGGGATCATGATCTCGGGCATGGCGCGGATGCCGTTGGCGACGCAGTCGAGGGTGGCCTCGACGATGGCGCGGACCTGCATCTCGAGGATCTCGGGGTAGGTGATGCAGAGTCGGCAGCCGCGGTGGCCGAGCATGGGGTTGGCCTCGTGCAGCTGGGCGATGCGCTGCTGGACCTTCTCCAGCGTCATGCCCATCTTCTTGGCGAGCTCTGCCTGCTGCTTCTCCTCGTGGGGCACAAACTCGTGCAGCGGCGGGTCGATGAGGCGGACGGTGACGGGCAGGCCCTTCATCGCGGTGAAGATGCCGACGAAGTCGTCGCGCTGGTAGGGGAGGAGCTTCTCGAGGGCCTTGCGGCGGCTCGCCTCGTCGCCGGCGAGGATCATCTCGCGCATGGCGCGGATGCGGTCACCCTCGAAGAACATGTGCTCGGTGCGGCAGAGGCCGATGCCCGCAGCGCCGAAGTCGCGCCCCTTGCGGGCGTCGGCGGGGGTGTCGGCGTTGGTGCGGATGTCGAGGGTGCGGTACTTGTCGCTCCAGCGCATGATGGTGGCGAAGTCGCCGCTGAGCTTCTCGGGCTCGATGGTGGGGATGCCCCCGCCGCCGGCGCTGGCGCCCGCGGCGCCGGCCAGGACCATCACCTCGCCGGTTGAGCCGTCGATGGAGATGGTGTCCTCGCGGGTGAGTGTGCGCCCGCCCATCTTGCACGTGCCGGCCTTGGCGTCGATGAGCATCTCGCCCGCGCCGACGACGCACGGCTTGCCCCAGCCGACGGCGACGACCGCCGCGTGGCTGGCGCGACCGCCGGTGCTGGTGAGGATGCCCGTTGCGCTGTGCATGCCCTCGACGTCCTCGGGGCTGGTCTCCTCGCGGACGAGGATGACCTTCTCGCCCTTGCTCTTGCGCTCGACCGCGTCGGAGGCGGTGAAGGAGAGCTTGCCGACGGCGGCGCCGGGCGAAGCGGCGATGCCGCGGGTGAGCACGACGGCGAGCTTGCGCTTGGTGGGGTCGAACATGGGCAGCAGGAGCTGCGTGAGGTCACCGGCGGGGATGCGGACGAGCGCCTCCTTCTCGGTGATGAGGCGGTCCTTCACCATGTCGCAGGCGATCTTGATCGCGGCGGCGCCGGTGCGCTTGCCGGTGCGGGTCTGCAGCATGTAGAGCTTGCCCTGCTCGATGGTGAACTCGATGTCCTGCATGTCCTTGTAGTGCTTCTCGAGCTTAGTCTTGATCTTCTGCAGCTCGTCGTAGACCTTCTTGTTCCACTTGGGCATCTCGTCGATCAGCTTGGGGCTGCGGATGCCGGCGACGACGTCTTCACCCTGGGCGTTGATGAGGAAGTCGCCGTAGAACTTGTTGTCGCCCGTGGCGGGGTTGCGCGTGAAGCCGACGCCCGTGCCCGAGTCGTCGCCCATGTTGCCAAAGGCCATGACCTGCACGTTGACGGCCGTGCCGAGGAGGCCGCTGATCCCCTGGATGCGCCGGTAGCTGATGGCGCGGTCGCCGTTCCAGCTCTTGAAGACGGCCTCGATGGCCAGCTCGAGCTGCTTGAACGGGTTCTGCGGGAAGACCTCGCCCACGTGCTTGCGGAAGACTTCCTTGTACAGCTCGCACAGCTCGACGATGCCCTCGGTGGGCACATCGTTGTCGGTGGCGGCCTTGTACTTGGCCTTGATGTGCTTGAAGGCGTCCTCGAACTTGTGGTGGCCGACGCCCATGACCACGTCGCCGAACATGTTGATCAGGCGGCGGTAGGCGTCGTAGGCGAAGCGCTTGTTCTTGGTCTTGACGGCCAGGCCCTCAACGGCCTGGTCGGTGAGGCCGAGGTTGAGGATGGTGTCCATCATGCCCGGCATGCTGACGGCCGCGCCGGAGCGCACCGACACGAGCATGGGGTTGTCGGGAGAGCCGAACTTCTTGCCGGTCTCCTTCTCGAGCATGTTGACGTACTTGTGCACTTCGTTCATCAGGCCCACGGGGAGGCGCTGGCCGGCGCGGTAGTAGGCGGCGCACGTCTCGGTGGTGATGGTGAAGCCGGGGGGGACCGGCAGGCCGATGCTGCACATGTCGGCGAGGTTGGCGCCCTTGCCGCCCAGGAGGAGCTTCTGCGACATCTCGCCGTCGACGCGGGTCTTGCCGAAGTAGAAGACCATTTTGTGGGCCTGCAGCTTGCTTGGCGTTGCCTTGCCGGTGATCTGGATTTTGGCGTTTGGCCCGGTGGTGGCCGCGCCGTTTGAATGGGTACCGTTGGCGGAAGGGGCGTTCTTGGTCACAGAAGGCATGAAGGGCTCCAGTCAGACCCGGAACAACCGGCCCGCGGGGGGCGGATGTTCGGGAAGAGTTCGTGCGGTACGTGGATTGCAACCCGCTCGCGCAGGTCCCGCGCACAGTGCGGCCAATACTAGGACTCTCACCGGGTCGGATCGAGGTTTTGGATGTTGCGCGGGGCTCGACTCGGCCCCGCCTCTCCGTACCATGCGGCCGAATGCCCTCAACTACTACAAGCCCTGCCCGGATCGAAAAACTCTCTTGGACCGCGACCGTCGAGCAGGTGCTCGCCTCGTGGCCGCGTGACCGCTGGCTGGCGGCGATGATCTCATCGGGCAAGCAGATCGAGGGGGGGCGCGACCGCTGGTCGATCATCGCCCAGCCGATCGCGGCCATCCCTGTGGGCGGGCCGGGCGGCGGCCGGCGCGGGCACGGCGGCGGCCTGCCACGCCTGTCGCCAAAGCTGGGGCTCAGCGCAGCGTCGGTAGAGGTGCCCGACCTGGGTTCGTCGCCCGATGACCGTCCGCCGTTTGTCGGCGGGTGGATCGCCTCGCTCCGCTACGAGCTCGGCGGCGTGATCGAGCCGACGGGCGCCAGCGAGCGTGACGATGGCGGCTGGAAGGCCGTGTGGTTCTGCTGCCCCACCGCGCTGGTGCACGATCACAAGACCGGCACCTGGTGGCACGTGCAGGCACCCGCGGATGCGAAGCTGCTCGACACACCCTCACGCGCAGATGGTGAGGCCGCCCCTGCGTGGCCGACCTACGACGCGCCCCCGGCCGATGCGCCCGGCGCGCCGGCCGAGAACGCCTACTCGATCGGGCCGTTCACCAGCGGCAGCGGCCAGCGGCGCTACACCCGCGCGGTGAAGATCGCGCTGGGGCACATCGCCGACGGTGACATCTACCAGGTGAACCTGACCCACCAGCTCCACGCGCCGTTCAAGGGCTCAGCGCGGGCCCTCATGCAGCAGCTGCTGGGTCGCGCCCAGCCGTGGTACGGCGCGTACCTGGAGTACCCCCTCCGCGCCGGCAAGCGCGAGGCGATCGCCTGCTCGTCACCCGAGCTGTTCCTCTCCGTCACGCGCGAAGGCCGCGTCTCCACCCGTCCGATGAAGGGCACCCGCGCTGGCGTGACCGACGCCGCCGGCCTGCGCAGCAGCGAGAAAGAGCAGGCCGAACTGACCATGATCGTCGACCTCATGCGGTCGGACCTGGGCAGAGTCTGTATCCCCGGTTCGATCGCCGTAGACAGCCCCCGCGATATCGAGGCACACGCCGGCGGCACGCTGCTGCAGGCCACCGCCACCGTCAGCGGCCAGCTGCGGCCAGACGCGAGCATCGACGAACTGCTCGCCGCGACGTTCCCCGGTGGTTCGGTCACCGGCGCACCCAAGATCCGTGCCATGCAGATCATCAACCGGCTCGAGCGCGAGAGCCGCGGGCAGTACTGCGGCGCTGTCGGGTTCGTCAGCCTTTGCGGCACCAGCGCCTTCAACATCGCTATCCGCACAGCCTCGATCCAGGGGCCGGTGGAGCAGGGCGTGATCGAGGGATTCCGGCCCGGTTCGTCGCTCGCCTACGGCGTGGGCGCGGGGATCGTCGCCGACAGCGACCCGTCGGCGGAGTGGCAGGAGACCCTGGACAAGGCCAAGGTCCTGCTGGACCTTGCCGGTGCGACCGAGGTGGCCGAGCCCGCGATCGACGAGGACGACGAGCTGTGACGGGCGGGCCGCTGGGGTCTTCGTCGCCCGGCCCGCGTATCCGCTCAGACATTGTTGATGTGTACGTTCTCAGAACCGTCGGCACTTCGTTCGAAGTGCTGCAGCTGCGGCGCGTCGAGGTTCCGCTCGCCGGCACGTGGCAGCCGGTGATGGGGCATATCGAGCCGGGTGAGACGGCGATCACCGCCGCCGCGCGTGAAGCGGGCCAGGAGCTCGGGCTCAACCTCGCCGACGAGCAGCGGTGCACCGACTTGTTCGCCCTGGAGCAGGTGCACCCGTTCTTTATCGCCGAGTGGGATGCGGTGATCCTCTCTCCGAGGATCGTCGCTGTGGTGGGGGAGCAGTGGGAGCCCGCGCTCGACGGGGAGCACGATGCCCACAGGTGGTTGCCGATCGACAGCGCTCCAGCGTCGTTCATGTGGCCGGGGCAGCGTGCGGCGCTCGCTGAGATCGTCGGCCTGCTCGGCCCGATGCAAGACGGAGCGCGGCGTGCCCTGCGGATCGACCGCTTGAAGCTGCTGGTGTGAGGCCTGTCAGGCCGCCTTGGAGCCCGTGCGGCGCTTGCGGGCCTCGGCGACGAAGTCTTCGATCGCCTCGGTCAGCTTGCTCATCGGCTCGCCGCTCTGCGCGGCCCAGAGCCCGCGGCGCCAGAGCCACCGGCGCAGCACGCTGGTCTGATCGTCGAGCGTGTCGAGTTTGACCGCGGCGTCCTCGATGCTCATCGTCCGCACCGGCTGATGGGCCAGGCTCAGCATCGTCCACAGGCCCGATTCCGCCGGCCCGCGGTCGCGCAGAACGTACCCCTTCGTGTAGCGTTCCTCGTTGGGTGACGCCACGTCGCGCCCGAACAGCTCGCGGGCGCACTGGGGGCTCAGCACGGCCAGCTGCATCGCCTCGAACCCCATCATCGCCTCGTGCTTGAGCAACTCCAGCGGGTCGTGCCGACGGTCGTGCGTTGCGGAGGCTTCCGAGTTAAAGTGCAGTGGCATCCCCAGCCAACGCTGCAGCCTCCACGCGAGCTCGACATCCTCGTAAGCGCCCTTGGAGAGCTGCTTGACGAAGCCTCCGAGCCGGCGCGGCGCATCGGCGGGCATCGAGAGGTTGACGCTCCAGGCGTGCCGGTAGCCCCAGTCGTACCCCGCTTCCGAGGACGTCCCGCCGCGGATGACCTGCCCGCTGCACATCGCGCCGCGTTCACGGATCAGTTTGTCAAAGAGCCGGTCGGGCTCGTGGACGGCCCAGGGCGTCGCGCCCATCACCATCGCGCCCTTGCCGTCGGCCATCCCCTGCGCCATCAGGTGCGCCTCGAGGCACTGGTCGCTCGGCACCATGCTCTCGCTCAGCCAGAGCAGGTACTTGCCGCGGGCGTGCTCGAGGAGCCGATTCCGTGTGGCGGCCGGCCCGGCCTTTGGAAAACTCAGCATCGTGAAGTTGTTGGGCACGCTCCCCATCGCGCCGAGTTCGCCGTCTTCTGGCCCGTCGATTCCCACGAGCACCTCGTAGCGTTCTTTCGGAAGGCTCTGGCGCGAGAGCGCACTGATGCACGCAGAGAGTTTGTGGGGACGCCCACTGGTCGGGATGAGAACGGACAGGTCCACTGCGCTTGGATATCGGCGGTTGTTCTCCCCGTAATGACGCCGGGGTGCTTAATGGCGGGCCCGGCACTCGTTTGGGACGTGTTTGCCGCCCAAACGTTGCGGCTTAGGCGGGTTTTGGCTTAACCTGGCGGGCGGGCGCGACGATACTCGGACCTTGTGAGCCAGCACCACCCAGTTCGATCAGACCAGCCGCACCGGATGGACCGCCGCGCAACGCAGCGCATGCCCATCCTCCGCCCAGCGCGGATCGTGCGTGAGGGAGCGCCAGCTGGCTTGACCTTCGCGCGCACCGCCGACATCTCTCTCGGCGGCGCACTGATCGAGATCACGCCGCCGCGAAACTACAACCCCGGTGAGTCCGTCCGCGTCGCGATCCTCGGCGAAACGGTCGTGATCGACCCGCGCTCGATGATCGACGCCACCGTGGTGCGTGTCGAGCACGCCGGGCCCGGGCGCCAGCGCGTGGCCGTGCGGTTCGACGTCCCGCAGGCCCTGCCGGCGGCCGCCTGAGGCCGAACTCGATCCTCAACACCGCGCCAGCCCCTATTGTCTGTTGCCAGCGCGCAGCGCGCGGGCAATGGAGGCGTCGCACCAGCATGCTCTGGCAACCAGCACTGCCCGAGAGTTACACCAAGGCATCGCCGGTCGATCTGGCCGCCGGTATCAGTGCGCGCCGCAAGGAACTGGGGTCGCGGCTGGTCATCCTCGGTCATCACTACCAGGTCGACGAGGTCGTCCAGCACGCCGACTTCACCGGCGACTCGCTCAAGCTCTCGCAACTGGCCGCGGAGAAGGTCGGCGCGGGCGGGGCGGAGTTCGTGGTGTTCTGCGGCGTTCACTTCATGGCCGAGACGGCGGACATGCTCACGCCGCCGGGCGTGGCGGTGATCCTGCCCGATCTCTCCGCGGGCTGCTCGATGGCCGACATGGCCGACTACGACGACGCCGTCGCGGCGTGGGACGCCATCCACGCGTCGCTCAACTCGACCGCGCCTAAGGGCAAGTGGAACGGGCGCATCATCCCCGTGACGTACATCAATTCCACCGCGGCCATCAAAGCGTTCGTCGGCAAGCACGCGGGAGCGGTGTGCACATCCTCAAACGCCCGCGCCGTCCTTGAGTGGGCGTTCGCCGGCGGCACCGTCGCAAAGAAGAAGGGTGAGGAGATCAAGGTGATCTTCCTCCCCGATCAGCACCTGGGCCGCAACACCTGCGCGGCAATCGGCATCGACGTGAAGAGCGCAACCTGCCTGTTCGATCCACGCAAGGCGGGCGCAGGTGACCCTCTCGGTGGCGCGACGCCGCAGCAGATCCAGGACGCGGCGGCGATCCTCTGGGCCGGGCACTGCTCCGTCCACAAGCTCTTCCGCCCCGAGCACGTCCGCGCCATCCGCGATGAAGAGGCGCTGCTCGCCCCCGCCGCCCGCACGAAGGTGCTCGTTCACCCTGAGTGCGCGAAAGAAGTGGTCGATTTGGCTGACCTCAACGGTTCAACCGAGTTCATCATCCGAACGCTCGAGGCCGCGCCCGCCGGCAGCCGGTGGGCCGTCGGCACCGAGGTGCACCTGGTCGCCCGGCTTGCCCGCCGGTGCGCAGAGCGCAACGTGCACGTGCGCATCCTCTCGGACTGCCAGTGCCTGTGCACAACCATGTACCGCATCGACCAGCCGCACCTGCTGTGGGTGCTTGACAACCTCGCGGCCGGGAAGATCGTCAACCGCGTGTCGGTGCACCCGGAAGCGCAGAAGCTCGCGCTGACAGCGCTGAACCGCATGCTCGCTCTGGCCGAGTCGGGCAGAGCGAAAGCGACCGACGGGCCGTCGGCAAAGCGAGTCGGCTCCGCGCTGGTTGACTGAGAAGTTGCGCCGGCGTCAGCGACGCTTGCTGCTGATGCGGGCCGCGTCGGGAACGCGGATCTCGCGCGCCAGCCCCACCAGCCCAAGCAGGCGGATAAACACGTAGCTCAGGTCGAGCTCCCACCAGCGCAGGCCGTGGCGTGCGCTCGTCGGGAAGGCGTGGTGGTTGTTGTGCCAGCCCTCGCCC
>JAUXUZ010000430.1 GCA_030680655.1 Phycisphaerales bacterium | reverse complement strand
GATCCTCGACGCGATCCGCGACGTAGCGCGTGGGAAGGTTGCGTTTGGGGGGCGGCTTTAGAGCGGTGGCGGAGTGGCGTTGTGGCGGAAGCTGGAGACGGCAAAGGGCAGAAGAGAGAGCGGGGTGGCTGGAGGGGTGGGCGAGGGGAAGCCCTCGGGTTGGTTGCGAGCCCTTACACCGGCTTCATGCATGCTTCAGGCCTGTGTGGACATTTGGTGGTGGGCGATTCACTTGACAATCCGCGTCTGTCTGTTCTACTTGTGGTGCGGATCGGCTCTTTTCCACACGCGTTCTTTTAGCGAGACACTTTGATGAACACCAAATCTTTGTCGGCCGCTCTGGCCGCGGCGTTGATTTCTGCGGCGCAGGGCGATGTTGTCGTGAGCTTTGCCGGGCCGCAGGTGGTCACGGGTGGTGGTGGTTTCACGGTGACGAGCCCGGGGCTGAGCGGCACGCTGACGGGGATCATCTTTCACTTTGACTATTCCAATTCCTCGGGCGGTTCGTGGGCGGCGGACATGTGCGCCACGGTGAACCAGTACCAGTGGAGCAACTACGACGCGTTTGTCAACGGGGCGACGGTCACGGCGGCTGAGAACTCGGGAGCGCCGGCCAACGGCAATCCGATCAGCTTCACCTCTGCTTTGATGCCTCACCCGGCGCCGCTGACGCTGACGAACCAGACGGTGACGGTTGGGTATGGCAACTCGTACACCGGCGGCACCGCGACGATGTCGAACGTGACGGTGACGCTTGTGGGTGTGGTGCCGGGCACGGGTCCGTACCCGCCGTCGGTTTCGAGCGGTTCAACGACCCCCGGCAGCGGGCCACCCGGCGGCAGCCGGCTGATGAAGGTGACGGTGCAGCAGGGGGGGAACCCGGCCAGTGCGATCGCTTCGGTGGTGAGCAACCTGACGACCATCGGTGGGCCGGGCGCAGCGGCGTTTCATGACGACGGGCTCAACGGGGATGTCACGGCGGGCGACAATGTGTACTCGTATCTGCTGGCGAACGTGACGGCTGGTGGCACGGTCAGTGTGACAGCGACGGATGACCTTGGTCGCACGGGCTCGGGCAACATCAGCGTGAGCGTGCTTGTTCCGCCGCACCCGGCGCTGGGGCCGGATGTGATCACGTGGGCGATCACGGATGTGCCGCGGTGGGGGACCAACACGACGGTTGATCACGGCAACGCGGTGGGGAGCATCACGGCGTATTCGGTGGGGACGACGTCGTCGAACATTGGCGACTATCCGGTGTTGTGGATCGACTCGGGCTCGTACGGCCCGGACTTTGACACGACGCAGCACCCGGTGATCAGCCAGAACATGTACCGGCTCAAGAGCTACGGCGCCTACTCGCGGTTTGAGCAGCTTGGGCAGTCGTGGCTCAAGCACGGGTTTGTGTCGACCAACTCCGGCGCCGGTTGCCAGACCCCCAGCGTCTGGCGGCCGAGCATGCAGAACTACCAGAACATCGGCGGCGATGCGCTGGGTGTGAACTGCACCGACACGTACGGCGGCAGTCTCAACGGCAGCCAGGGTGGCCTTGGGCCGAAGAACGTCGTCAACGCTTCGCTGGGCTCATCGCCGTTTACCACGGGCTCGGGGACTTCGGACGCGACGATCCGCTCGCGGCTGCAGGTGCCGACGGTTGACGTGACGGCGCAGCCGGCGGGCACGCGATTTTATGTTGACGCGTTTTATGTGACGGCGGACGATGCGCAGTTCGTTCGTCCGGGCGAAACGGTGGCCGTGAACGCGTTGAACAACGCTTCGTGGCGCGAGATCGGCAACGTGAACACTTCGCCGACGCTCATCGGCACGTTCCATTCGCAGGAGCCGGGGATTCATGCGTGGAAGGCCGCGGACGCGTCGGTGACGCAGGTGAACGCCGACCACGACGACTACCCCAACACGAGCACGGGCTTCAGGGATGGCGACGGCAACCCGGCGTTCCCGGGGACGACGATCCGGTCGCGGTTCATCGTGGCGGCGAAGGCGACGGCGCTTGGCGGCGGGCTCTGGCGTTACGAGTACGCGGTGTACAACCACAACTCTGACCGGTCGGCGCAGGCGTTTGGCGTGCCGATGCCGGTGGCTGCGACGGTGACGGATGTGACGTTCCATGCGCCGATGTGGCACTCGGGCGAGCCGTACAGCAATGCGGCGTGGACGGCGACGCGGTCTGCGGGCGCGTTGACGTTCTCAACGCAGGCGTTTGCACAGAACCCCAACGCCAACGCGCTGCGGTGGGGGTGCCTGTACAACTTCGGGTTCACCTCGAACGTCGCGCCGAGCAGCGGCGCTGCGGCGCTGGCGCTGTTCAAGGCGAGCGTCAATGGCGGGCCCGGCTCGATCAACGCCAACGCGGTGCCTGTTCCGACGGTGCCGGCGCACTGCGGCGTTGCGGATATCGGCGTGCAGGGTGGTGTTGCGGGCCAGGATGACTTCCTGGACAACAACGACTTCATCGCGTTTATTGACTTCTTCTTTGCGGCGGATGGGCGCGCTGACTTCGGGCGGCAGGGTGGCCTGCCGGGGGCGGACGGTCAGTTTAACAACAACGACTTCATCGCGTTTATTGATGCGTTCTTTGCTGGTTGCCCGTAGGGCGGGCATTGGGCGCTGATGGACTCTTCGAGATCGGGCCTCGCCGCGTTGCGGCGGGGCCCTTTTTTTGTTGGGGGGATAGGTCGGATAGGACGGATGGGACTGATAGGGCCGATGTGTGGGGGTGCGGCGAGTGGCAGAAGCAGAGGGAAAAAAGCACCCTCACCCGGCCTCGCAGAGCTTTGGCCCCCCTCTCCCGCTACGCGGGCGAGGGGGGCAATTGCTCGCGTAGTGCGCTATAAAACGGGCCATGCTTCGCGTGACGGAGATCAGGTTGCCGCTTGACCACCCGCCGGAGGCCGTCGCGAAGGCGGTGGCGGGGCGGCTGCGCATCAAGCCTGAGGAGCTGCTCTTGTGCGTGGTGGTGCGGCGGGCGCACGATGCGCGGAAGAAGTCGGCGATCCTGCTGGTCTATTCGGTGGATGTGGAGGTGAAGGACGAGGGGGCGTTGCTGAAGAAACTCGCGGGTGAGGTGAGCGTCAAGCCGACGCCGGACACGTCGTACAGGTTTGTTGCCAAGGCGCCGGAGGGGTTTGGCGATGGGGGGAAGGGGTTGCGGCCGATCGTCATCGGGGCTGGGCCGTGTGGGTTGTTCGCCGCGCTGATCCTGGCGCAGATGGGGTTCCGGCCGATCATCCTCGAGCGTGGGCGGAAAGTGAAGCAGCGGACCAAGGACACGTGGGGGTTGTGGCGCGGCTCGAAGCTCGACCCGGAGTCGAACGTGCAGTTTGGCGAGGGGGGGGCGGGGACGTTCTCGGATGGGAAGCTCTACAGCCAGATCAAGGACCCGCGGCACCTTGGGCGCAAGGTGCTGATGGAGTTTGTGAAAGCGGGCGCGCCGCCGGAGATCCTGGTTGAGGCGCACCCGCACATCGGGACGTTCCGTCTGGTGAAGATGGTGGAGAGCATGCGGGCGACGATCGAGTCGCTCGGTGGCGAGTACCGGTTTGAGAGCCGCGTTGCGGACTTTGACATCGAGGTGCGGGCGGACGGGACGCGGCAGATGCGGGGTGTGGTGTTAGCAAGTGGGGAGCGGATTGCCGCGGATCACGTGGTGCTTGCGGTTGGGCACAGCTCGCGCGACACGTTTGCGGTGCTGCACGAGCGGGGCGTGTACGTTGAGGCGAAGCCGTTCTCGGTGGGGTTCCGCGTTGAACACCCGCAGTCGCTGATCGACGTAGCCCGGTTTGGGCCGAGCGCGGGGAACCCGATCCTGGGGGCGGCGGACTACAAGCTGGTGCACCACGCTCGGAACGGGCGGGATGTGTACAGCTTCTGCATGTGCCCGGGCGGGACGGTGGTTGCGGCGACGTCTGAGGAGGGTCGGGTGGTGACCAACGGGATGAGCCAGTACTCGCGTTCGGAGCGGAACGCGAACGCGGGAATTGTGGTGGGGATCACGCCGGAGAAGGACTATCCGGGCGGGCCTCTGGCGGGTGTGGCGTTTCAGCGGAGGTGGGAGACGGCGGCGTTTGTTGCCGGCGGCGGGACGTACGCGGCGCCGGCGCAGCTTGTGGGTGACTTCATCGCGGGGAGGCCGAGCACGTCGCTTGGCAAGGTCGTGCCGTCGTACAAGCCGGGCGTGACGCCGACGGACCTGACGCCGTGCCTGCCGCCGTTTGCGATTGTGGCGATCCGCGAGGCGCTGAAGAAGTTCGGTCAGCAGATCCGCGGCTATGACATGAAGGATGCGGTGCTCACGGGCGTCGAGACGCGGACGTCTTCGCCGGTGCGCATCAAGCGCGACGAGACGTTCCAGAGTGTGAACACGAAGGGGTTGTTCCCGGCGGGTGAGGGGGCTGGTTACGCGGGCGGGATTCTGTCTGCGGGTGTGGATGGGATCAAGGTAGCGGAGGCGTTGGCGCAGAGCGTGGTGCCGGGGTGAGGGGGAGCGGCGGACAGCGCCAGATGGTGTACGTGGTTTTCATGTACGATTGAGGCATGGGCGAACTGACCGTGGTGCTGCCGGACCAGAAGAGCGTGGCGTGCGCTGCTTCGAAGAGCGGGGGGACGGTCTTTGGGCGTGATGCCTCTTGTGACGTTGTGCTGAGCGACCCGCGCGTGTCGTCACGGCACCTGGCGGTGTTTGCCTCTGACCCGCAGGGGACGAGCTGGTTCGTGAACGACCTGAACAGCCGGCACGGCGTCACGGTGAATGGGACGAAGGTGCAGGCCGGGGCGCCGGTGTCGATCCGTGTGGGCGACTGGATCGGTGCTGGCCCGGTGATGCTGCGGGTGGGCGATCGGGCGCGGCGGGGTTATTCGGGCGCGGCGCGGGCGACGCTCTTTGAGGGCCCGGTGAGCCGGGTGGCCACGCCCTCGGCGGTGGTGCTGGGGCTGGCGGAGTTGCAGCACATCTCGCGGATCAGCGCTGCGCAGAGCCGGGAGGAGTTGTACGCGGAGTTGTTGACGTGCGTGATGGCGATCACCGGGTATGCGCGGGCGGTGGTTGCGCAGGTGTACGGCGTTGACGCGGAGACGGTGGACGTGGTCGCGTCGCGGACGGCGGTGAGCGGTGTGGCGCCGGTGGACAGCATCAGCCGCTCGCTTGTACGCACGGCGGTGAGCAGCGGTGTGGCGGTGTACGACGAGACGGGCGCGGGGGGGGCGGGGGGGGCGGG
>JAUXUZ010000429.1 GCA_030680655.1 Phycisphaerales bacterium | reverse complement strand
AGTGTACTTGATCCCGGCCCGCGAGCAACCCGCAACTCTAGTGGACGGCTCCAACGGGTCTAAGTGAGTGTACTTGATCCCGGCCCGCGAGCAACCCGCAACTACGCCTCACCGAGTGCGAGACTTCGGGCGAGTGTACTTGATCCCGGCCCGCGAGCAACCCGCAACTAGCCGCGCATGCGGGCGGCGGGCTGGCCGAGTGTACTTGATCCCGGCCCGCGAGCAACCCGCAACGGGTACGAAGAGTCCGAGCGGGCCGGTTGTAGTGTACTTGATCCCGGCCCGCGAGCAACCCGCAACGCGAGATGGAACGGCTCCGCGACAATTGCCAGTGTACTTGATCCCGGCCCGCGAGCAACGGCACGGTGACGATCAAGTGGAAGGCCACCGCCAACAGCGGCGCGGTCTACGTCGTGCTCCGCAAGCTCGCGGGCAACAACGTCTTCGCGCAGGTCGGGCTGGTGAGCAGCAAGAAGTTCATCGACGCCACCGTCCCCGCGGGGACGACGTCCTGTCAGTACCAGGTTCAGGCCGTCCGCAACAACCAGGCCTCCATCGCCAGCCAGCCCGTCAGCATCCAGTTCGGCGCGGGCGGCGCCAGCGGCTACACCGGCGGCCAGGTCGGCATGGCGGCGTGAGAAGGCAGCGGCAGTAGCCACTAGCCACTCGGCATGAATGAAAGAACAAGGCCCGCGAGCGACGCTCGCGGGCCTCTTCGTTTTCTGTCTTACGAGTGCCTAGTGCCTAGTGCCTAGCGCCTCTCTTCTTTACTTCGCCAGCTTGGGGCCGCCGGGGCCGCCCTGCCCCCCCTGCTGGTTCAAGTTGATCTCGCCGTTTGCCTGCTCGTACTGGCGGATGACCTGGCCGAGGCTCATCGCCAGGCGCTTGGCCGAACGCCAGTTCATGACGACGCGCGAGCCGACATCGAAGAGCATCGCCATCTGGCCGTCGGGGCCCTGCATCGGCATGTTGAGGCCGAAGTCGAGCACAACCTCATCGGGCGCCGTCGTGGTGCGGATGGTGTTGGCGTAGGTGGTGCGCATCCGCTGCTCGTCGATGCGGAGCTGGATCTGCTGCTGCTGGCCACCGGCGGGAGGGTTCGAAGGGGGGGTGTCGGACATGGTCGAGTTCCTTTGGATTGACGTGGATTCTGACGCGGATCAACAGGGTAGGCGGTTGGCGCGCCCAAGTGGCGGGCGGAGGGTGGGCCGGAGCGTCCTGTGCCGCTGGGTGCGGCAGATGATCCAGGCGCCTGTCGGGCGACCGCCCGCTGAACAGCGAATCGCGCCGCCCGTATAGTGCCGTGTATTCCCCAGCCCCCCCAGACTTCCTCTCTTTGGAGCAGACCCATGGCCGCACGCAACAAGACCTCAACCTCACGCAAGGGGAAGAAGAAGAGCGCTGCGAGCGATGACACGCTGAGCGACCACGTGCGTGAGATCTCCGTCGGTGCCTTCCGCGACCGGCGCTTCTCGCTGCGTGATGTCTCGTCGCTGGTGCACGAGGTGCTCGACAGCGCGGTTGAGAACGTCGACAAGAGCATCCCCGCTTCGAACCGCTACGTGCTCCGCCAGGTCTTTGACGGCCTGAGCGAGGGTGTCAACGCGGCCGCCGCCGCCAGCGCGGCCGTCGCCGAGGATGCCGGCGAGCGCCTCCGCAAGGCCGCCGAGAAGGATGCGCCCGCCGCCGCCCGCCGCATCCGCGAGGCCAACGACCAGTTCCTCAGAGCGGTGAAATCGTTCGCCGGCACGACCACCAGGCAGGCGCGCGAGGAGCTCGACCTGCTCGTCGCCAAGGCCGAGAAGACCGGCCCCAAGATCGCGAACGCTGCCCGCGATGCCGCCAAGGCCGCCGATGGCCGCTGGGTGGAGCTCACCGGCGAGACCGCCCGCGCCAGCGCCAACGCCGCCCGCCGCACCGCCGGAACACTCGCCGCCACCGCCGGGGGTTTCTTTGACGGTCTCGCCGAGGCCGTGCGGCCCAAGGCCCCAACCGCGGCCCGCGCAACGAAGGCCGCGACGAAGAAGAAGCTCACCCGCAAGGCCGCCGGCAAGAAAAGGCCCGCGGCGAAGAGCGGAAAGCCGGGCGGCGGGCGCTCGTCAGTCGCCCGGAAGAAGGCGGGCTCGAAGCGGCGCTAATCCCGCGGCACGGAGTTCGGCGGGCGGCTCGCGGGCCCGCGTCAGCCGCCGCGGCCGCTCTTTTTCTTCCGGTTTGAGATCGTCATCACCACCACCAGCACCACCGAGGCGACGACCCCCGCGATGCCCACCGCGGTGAACGTCACCATCCCCGGTGCGCGCGAGGCCATGATGATGATCGATGACCCGACAAACATCGCCGAGATGATCAGGGCGAACGAGATGTTGCGGCTGGCGTGCTCGATGGTTCCCGTCAGCTTGTCCAGCCCGCGGTGCTCGAGGTTCACGCCCACCTTGTTCTTGCGCAGCTGCGCGATGAACGGGCGCAGCTCGCCGGGGAGGTCCTCCAGCAGTTCCATGTACGCCAGCGCGCTGCGCTCGAACCGACCGCGCACGGCCGAGGCGCTGTAGCGTTTCCGCACCAGATCGTCCAGGTACGGCCTGACGAAGGCCACCATCTCGAACGTCGGGTCGATGTCGCGCCCGACCGACTCGATGGTCGTCAGCGCCTTGATCAGCAGCACGATGTCGGCCGGGCAGCGGATGCGGTGTCGGCGCAGCGTCGCGAAGAAGTCCGTCAGCACGCCCCCAAGGTTCAAGCGGTCCAGCGGCGTTCCCTGAAACTGCGACACGATGCCGTGCACATCCGCCCGCAGCGTCCGGTCGTCGAGCTTCTCCTGCTCGGCGCTGGTGATCGCCCCCGCCGCCGCCATCACCTTGTCGAGGTCGCCCGAGACGACGCCCATCACCAGGTCGGCCAGCTGGCGAGCGGTCCGGGTGTCCACCTGGCCCGTCATGCCGCAGTCGATGAACGCGATGGCGCCGCCCTTGCCGTCTTTCAGCGCGATGAGGTTCCCGGGGTGCGGGTCGGCGTGGAAAAACCCGTGCTCGAGGCACTGCGAGAAGACGGCCCGCGCCCCGTTCTCAACCAGCGCGCGGCGGTCCTCGGAGCTGAGCGTCGCCGGGTCAAGGTCCGCCAGCACCGTCCCTTCGATGTGGTCCATGGTCAAGACGTTCCGCGTCGTCGCCTCCCAGTAGACCATTGGGAAAACAACGCCCGCGTCCCCATCGAACTGCGCCCCGAGCCGCTCCGTCGAGCGTCCCTCGTGCATGAGGTCCACCTCGCGCGCCAGTTCCTTGGCAAACTCGTTCACCACTTCGGTCGGGCTGTAGCCAAGGTCCGCAAAGTGCGTTTCAACAAGCTCCGCCAGTGAATGGAGGATCTCCATGTCCACCGCGATCACCCGCCTGATCCCCGGCCGCAGCACCTTCAGCACAACACGCCCGGCATGGGACCCATCCTCGGGCGACCGCAGCTGCGCAAGGTGCACCTGCGCCATTGAGCCGGCCGCCAGTGGCGCCTTGTCGATCGACTTGAAGAGCCGCCGCACACCGTCCGCACCGCCAAACTCCTCTTCGAGCAGTTCCTCAACGACGCTGTACTCCACCCCCGGCACGTTGTTCTGCAGCTTCTTGAACTCCTCGATCCACTCGGGCGGCACCAGGTCCGCGCGGGTGCTCATCACCTGCCCAAGCTTGACGAACGTCGGGCCGAGTTCCTGCATCGCCAGCCGCAGCCGCGCCGCCACCGGCACGTGCTCGTGGTTTGTCCGAGGCGCTGCGCCGATCACCGCCCGGCCCCGGTCGATCAGCGAGCCCAGCCCCAGCTTCTGGGAAAGGTCAGCAAACCCGTGCCGTGCCAGCACCTCAAGCAGCTGCGCATACCGGTGCACGTGCTGAATCCGCCGCGATACCGGGTTGATCGTCATGGCACGATCGTATTCGGCCGCGTGCAACCGCGCAGCGCGATAGGCGCCGGTACACTCGGTCATGCAGAAACTCAAGGTTGCGGCCCTGCTCTTCGCCCTGGTCGCGGTCATCGCCCTTGCGGCGGTCAACAGCCACGAAGTGAGCGTCCGCTTCGTGGTCGCGACGGTGACGCTGCCGGTCGCCTTCCTTGTGCTGCTGGTGTTCGTGCTGGGGCTGGTTGCGGGTGTTGCCGCCGCGCTGCTGCTGTCAGCGGGCAAGCGCCAGTTGCCGCCGAAGCCCTGAAGCGAGCCGCCCGCACGCTCGCCGCTCACATGATCGGCGGCAGCCCAAGCGCCCGGCGCAGGTCGGCGATCTGCCCAAGGTGCCAGCCGTCGTGCCAGGCGCACTTGTACGCGCCGTCGAGCTTGCTTGTGGTGAACCCGCCGGTGTCGCACGCGGGCGCTGTCCAGGCGTCCTTCTCCGACAACCCCTCGACCAGCTTGACCAGCGCGGCGAACGTCTCGTCGTAACGCTTGCGCGACTCGGTGAGCGATGGGTAGGCCGCAGCGTCGGCGCTCGGCTTCGAGCCGCCGCCGTAGAGCTTGGCGTACGACTCGGGCAGCGCAAAGACGCTCGCCTGCGCCGCCTGGGCGTCGATGCTGCCCGCCAGCCACGCGTAGGTAGAGGCCAGGTGCCCCAGCGTCCACGCCACGTGGTTGCTGGTTGGGTGCTGCTGGTGCATGCCCTTGTCGGCGGGGATGGTGTCGAGCATCTTGTCGAGCATCCCGTGAGCAAATTTCATCGTTTCAACCGCGTGCTTGACGCTTGACATGATCGGCCTTTCGAATAGGGCACCCAAACAGCAGGGACGCGTTGAACGATAAGCGGCCCGGCCAGCCCGGACGCCGCTGGTACCGGTCAGCCAAACAGCCACCGCGAGACCGCCGCCGTGTCGGCCAGGTCCGCCAGCGCCAGGTCCGGCGCGTGGGGGGTGCACGCGCGGAGCTGCTCGAGCGTGTGCACACCCGTCGCCACCGCCAGCGACCGGCAGCCGTTCACCTTCGCGCACCGCACATCAAACGGCGAGTCGCCGATGATCACCGTGCGGGCCGGCTCGATCGCGCGGCCCGTGCGGACGCGGTAGCGCTCCATCGCCACCGGCGGCAGGTCGTCGCGGCTGCCGTGGGGGTAGAACGCATCATCGGCGAAGGCGCCGACGGCGAAGCGTGCGTGGTCGATGCCGCAGGCGGCGAGCTTGGCGCGCCCGGTTGACTCGAAGTTGCCAGTCAGCAGCCCGGCGGTGACATCCTCGCCGCGCTGGGCGCGGGCGTCGATCTCCGCCAGCAGCGCGGCGATGCCCGGCAGCACGGTCCGCGTCACCGCCGCATCGGCGAGGCGCTCGCCCAGCCGCAGGGAGTAGAGCCCGCGGTAGCTGCGCAGGTTCGCCTCGGTGACGGCCACGCCGCAGCGCTGGAAGATCTCGGGGATGATCAGCGTGTCGAGCCGCCCGGCGAACTCGATGTCGCCGATCGCGAACCCCGGCCCGAAGAGCTCCTGCCCCGCGCGCTCCATCGCCCACAGGCCCGAGCGGCTGGTGAGCACCATGGTGGCGTCGATGTCGAAGAGGATGAGCATGAAGAAGATTCACCACAGAGGCACAGAGGGCACAGAGTAGAAGAGAACGACAACAAGGGCATCGAGAGCCGCGTGGGGGGATCGAAGGGCGCCGAAGCGTTAGCGGGAAATAACGAACGCGGTTTCGCCGGCGACATCTCCGAGCTCCGTGCGGTCAACGGTGCGAATGCAGCGGGACATGGTCGCCTGGAGTTCGGCGATGGCGGCCTCGACCGCGGCCGGTTCGCCTTGGAGCTCCATCTGGACCGAGCCGTCGGGCTCGTTGCGGACCCAGCCGGTGAGTGGGGCGGGCTGGCGTCGCACGACAGCCTGCGCAGTGAAACGGAAACCGACACCTTGTACACGGCCGCGAAAGGTGATGGACGCTCGCATGGAAGAGGGTAGATGAAGAAGTGGCAGAGTGGTCAGGCGGCTGTGAGGGGCAGGATCCGCTCACTTTGCCACTTTGCCACTTTGCCACTTTGCCGCTCCGCCATTCCGCCACTTCTACGCTTCCCCCGTGTTCGACCCCGACGACAAAGTCCGCGTGCAGGAAGCGACCGACATCGTGCGGCTCATCGCCGAGAGCGTCGCCGTCAAGAAGAAGGGGAAGGACTACGTCTGCCTCTGCCCCTTCCACAACGACCGCAACCCGTCGATGTACATTGTGCCCGGCAAGCAGCTCTACAAGTGCTTCTCGTGCGGGGCCGGCGGCGACTGCTTCTCGTGGATGATGAACCACCACGGCATGAGCTTCCCCGAGGCCGTCGAGCACCTGGCCGAGAAGGCGGGCATCAAGCTCACACCGCAGAAGCGCACCGGCGGTGTTGGGTGGAGCGGTGGGAGCGGTGGGAGTGGTGGGAGTGGTGGGGGTGAAGGTTCGGGAGACGGGGGCGGG
>JAUXUZ010000426.1 GCA_030680655.1 Phycisphaerales bacterium | reverse complement strand
GGCAATCCTGTCACAGCGGGACTGGCGCAAGAGTGGAAGAACTACCCGTACATGCACGTGACTGAAGAGGGGCGGGGTGGGCGGCTCAAGCAACCGGATCGTGTTCGTGGAACGGATTGGAAGAATCAAGGAGCAGCGATCGGGAAGGTTGAAAACCTGCCCCACGCGGCTGGGGTGGGCGCGGCAGCCGGGCAAGTTGAAAACCTGCCCCACGCGGCTGGGGTGGGCGCGGCAGCCGGGCAGGTTGAAAACCTGCCCCACGTGGTCGAGAACACCGTCACGTTCCACCCGGCTCGCTACGCCAAGACGTACGAGCAGTGGCACGACAACATCCGCGACTGGTGCATCAGCCGGCAGCTTTGGTGGGGGCATCAGATTCCGGTTTGGAGCGGTCGGGCGATGATCGCGGAGCAGGCGTGGTCGCAATTGGAGGCTTGGGAGAAGGCGGCAAGGCTGGCGATTCAAGGCAAGCAGGTGACCGGCTCGCATGAGCGCATCGCGACTGACGTCTACATTGCTCCGGCATCTGTGGAAGATGGAGAGGTCGTTTCATTCCTTGAGAGAGCGGGCTTCACCCGCGACCCCGACGTCCTCGACACCTGGTTCTCCTCCGCCCTCTGGCCCCTCTCGTCGATGGGCTGGCCCGACGACACCGCGCTGCTCAAGGCCTTCAACCCCACCACCACTCTCTGCACCGCTCGCGAGATTATCACGCTGTGGGTGAGCCGCATGGTGATGTTCAACCGCTACTTCCTCGGTGAGGGGCAGGGGCGCGGGCCGGTGCCGTTCCGCGATGTGGTGATCCACGCCGTTATCCAAGATGGCGAGGGCCGCAAGATGAGCAAGTCGCTCGGCAACGGCATCGACCCGCTGGAGATCATCGAGAGCCACGGGTCCGACGCCATGCGGTTCACGCTGACGCACATGACGACGCAGACGCAGGATGTGCGACTGCCCGTTGAGAAGGACAGCAAGACCGGCCGGAACACCAGCAAGAAGTTTGACCTGGGCCGCTCGCTGGTGAACAAGCTCTGGAACGCGACCACGGGCGTTGCGCTGCGCAACATGCCCGA
>JAUXUZ010000418.1 GCA_030680655.1 Phycisphaerales bacterium | reverse complement strand
GTACCACGTGCGTCACCGCGTCTACGACCCGCGCGAGGGCCGCTGGATGCAGAACGACCCGCTCGGCTTCGGCGCCGGCGACCAGGACCTCTACCGCTACTGCGGCGGCGAGTACTCGATGGGGTATGACCCGCTGGGGCTTGAGAGTGGGATGGGTGAGACGATCACCACGGGCGGTGATGGGTGTGTGTGCGGCGATGAACGCGGCGGTACAGACAACGCGCCGCAGGGGCGTCGCGGCGACATCTTTGACCAGCTCGGCGTGGGCGAAGACCGGCTCAACGGAAACACCCGTGCGGGTCAGCGTGAGCGGAGCGAAGACAGCCTGCAGATCGGGCGGAACGTGACGGGTGTCGCGTATGGCCTCAACAACGGCATCGCCGATGCGGCCGGCGGCTTCTTCTCGATGTTCAACCCGGTGAACATCCTGCAGGCAATTCAGTCCACCAACAAGCGGCTGAACGCGCTCGCCGAGGGCGATCCGCTTCCGATGCTGGACTTCCTGCTGTCACCAGTCGACGCCGCCAACGGCATTGCCGACCGCTGGAACAACGCATCCGAAGAAGAGCGGTACTACATGGTTTCGTACGGGACGGGGTACGTCGGGACGACGGCGGCGCTGACGTACGCCAGCGGTGTGGCACTTCCGGTGGGGGTGGGGGGCATCGGTATGAACTCGCTCCGATACAGCGGTGGAATCGGGCGGGTCTACTACATCATCGATGTCAGCAATGGCGGCAAGGCGATTCGGATTGGCCAAACAATGAGAGGCTTCTATGCAAATGGCGAACTCATTAGAGCCGGCGAGAACATCCGCAAATTATATGCAAGTGGAAGGTACACAAGTCTCGACTATATAATTGTCGAAACGCTCCCCCGTGGCTGCACCAGAGCGGACGTGTTGAGGGCCGAGGCCTACCATTTCAGACTCTACCAGTTGTCAAAGAGAAACACGCGGTCGTTGCCACCAGAAAACCCGGTCATGCGCTGAATGAAGGACACGTTTTTCTATACAGGCTTTTGGATGGTGCCATGGCGAAGGAGCTTAGATCACCCGGAGATCATGCGCCGATTGATGCACCGTGTAAAGAGTCTGTTGGTCTCCGCGGAACTTGAGCAGCAAACACGGACAGTTGCCATTTGGCCATCGCTTGTCGTAGACGCGGAGTTGCCGCGCGGAATTCACAGCATTACGCGGATACGGAAGCCCCCGGCGTGGCGCGTGATGGTCGTCATACCGTTCAAAGACTTGGAGGCCGCCGATGCCCGAGTCGGTCTGCAGATCATGATTGAGGCGTGGAAGCTCGTGCTGGCAGAGTGCTTTAAGAAGGTCAAGCTATCGCCCGAAGAGTCCCGGCGACTGATCGGCGAAGTATCCAGGATCGCTGAGGATGCCGACGAAATACTTGACGTCTAGTGAATCTAAGCGGCGGGGTGGCATCGACTCCGCGGCGGCTCTGCACCGTGCCGCCGATACCAGCGGACACCGCTGCCTATGTCGCAGCCTGACGGCCAGAGCGTCGGCTGATGCCCGGCAGTCGCCGCGCCCGACGGTCGGTGTGCCTTGAGGCTTGAACCTCCAGCGGCCTGATCAACCCCTCCCGAACCCGATACCGGCTGCAACTCCACCGGCGGCAACGGCGGCTGGCTGATCGCCCACGAAGGCCTGATCAACGACGGCCTCTCGCTCTCGGGCGAGTGTGCGTGCGGCCAGCAGCCTTCCAGTAGCCATTTTCGCCCCGCTCCCCGTTACCGGTCCAAGAGAACCGGCGAACCGCTCCCCTGCCCGCGGAGTCAAACGTTCCATCATGCAGGCACCCGCCGCCATCTCACTCCCCCTTCTTGACCGCATCCAGATCGCCTCCCCCTGCCACGAGCGCTGGGAAGACATGAGCGGCGATGAGCGGACCCGCCACTGCGCCGCGTGCCGGCTGGACGTTCACAACATCGCGGGGATGGCCGAAAGGGACGCCGAGGCGCTGCTGCGTTCGGCCTTTCGCGACGACGGCGCCCCGATCGAACGCCTCTGCGCCCGCATCTTCCGGCGCGCCGACGGCACCATCCTCACCGCCGACTGCCCCGTCGGCGTTGAGACGCTGCGCATCCGTGCACGCCGCAGCGCTGCCCGCGTGGCCGCGGCGCTTGGCATCACCACGCTCATCGGCTGGGCCGCGGCCATGGAGCAAGGGCCCGGCGCAGCCTGGGCGGGCTATCACCCGTTCACCACCGTTGCGAAGGCCATCGGCAGGCAGCATCAGCCGCCGGTGCAGACTTTCACGGCCGGCCGCATCTGCCTGCCACCGATGCCAACTCCACACGGCAACAACGGAGCAACACCGTGATCATCTTCCTGATTGGTTCAGCGCTCGCCTACGCCGCCTTCGCCGCTTCGTCGCTGCTGATCAGCACCGACACCTGGTGGGAGACGCACCCGACCGCCAGCGCGGCCATCCTCACCCTCGGGCTCGTGCCGCTGCTGGCCACGTGGGCCGCGTCCGAACTGGCACGCTCGCTGCGCGCCCCCCGGTTGCTCACGCCGTACGCGGGCAAGGCCAAGCGGGCGGTCAGCGGCCTCACGGCGGGCGTGGTTTCGTCGTGCGTGGGCGCTTTGGCGGTGGTGCTGCTCGAGCCCACCACCGGCGGCGCGGCCTGGCTGCTCATGGGCGTCAGCGCCTTCCTGGCGACCTTTGCCCTGCTCTGGCTGGCCAGACCCCTCAAGCGCGGCCACTGCCGGCGCTGCGAGTACGACCTCGCGGGCGTCACCCCCGCCGCCCACGGGCGGTGCCCGGAGTGCGGGGTTGATGTGATGGTGGCGGCGTGAAGCGGAGGGGGTGAGTCGTTAGGCTCTCGCCCCATGAACCCGACGCCTCCCCCCGTGGTCACCGCCTCACCGTTCGCACCTGTAAGTTCGCTGACGCGCCAGAACGACCCGCTCCGCTTCAGCCTCGGCAGCTGGCGGCACTGGCTGATCATCGGCTCGGTCGTGGTGCTGCTGAGCACGGCAATCGTCGCCACGGCGCTGGCACCGACCGACCCGGCTGAGGGTGCGGGCTACACCCTCGGCGCAAACCTGGGCGCGATGTTCTGCGTGCTGCTCGCCCCGCTGGTGGTGCTGGGTGTTGCGCTGGCGGTGAAGCAGGTCAAGGCGCGCAGCGCGCTCTTTACCGTCGGCGCTTCGCTGCTTGCCGGGCTCTCGCTGCTGTACATCCCCACCACCGCGTTGGCGACGTTCGGCAAGGCGAGCACCGCCGCGAAGGTGCGCTACACGGCCGCGCTGAGCGAGTCCGAGGCCATCTCTGCGGCGGTGTTCAAAGAAGCCAGCGACCTCAACAGCGAATTCATGTCTAAAGGCGGCGTTGCACCCAAGACCCTCGATAAGCTCGCCGCCATCGACGAGCGTCTCAGCATCCTGCGCGCCATGCGTGCGGCCAACACGACGACGCTCGCACGCCTCGACACGCTTCAGGCCGATATCGAAGCCGTGTTCGACAAACACAGCGTCTCTGACTCGGTCCGCGCCGAGTTCTGGCGCGGGTACAACCGAGGGAGCGGCGGGATTCCCACGCTCCGCGCCATCCGCGTGCTCGACAAGAAGCTCATCGACGAGATGGTCCGCTACGTCTCCATCCTGCGCGACAGTTTCGGGCACTGGGAGTTCAACGAGGAGGGCCTCATCGTCTTTGAGTCTGAGGATGCGCTCGCGGAGTTCAACGCGTCGGCGGAGCGCATCCAGGCGCTCGGCGCTGAGCAGACCGCGCTGGTCGCTTCGATCAAGGGCGCGGGCGCTGCGCCCGCCCGTTAGGCCGGTTTCGAGCCGCCCTTGCTGAAGGTGAACTGTCCGCCGGCGTGGTCAACGTTAATCGAATCGCCATCGTTGAACTCACCGGCGAGCACGCGCGTCGCCAGCGCGTTCTCCAGGCGCTGCTGGATGACCCGCTTGAGCGGGCGGGCACCGAAGGCCGGGTCCCACCCTTCCACGGCCAGCTGGTCGGCCGCGCCGGTGGTGAGCGTGAGCGTGATGCCGCGCTCGGCCAGCCGCTTGCGCAGGCGCTGCAGCTGGATCTCAACGATCGAGCGGATGTGCTCGCGCTTGAGCTGGTGGAAGACCACCACCTCGTCGATGCGGTTGAGCAGCTCGGGGCGCATGAACTGGTTGCCCCCAAGGGCCTGCTGCGCCTTGACCACCGCCTCGCGCACGTTGGCGGGCATGCCCGTCGCCTTGCCTAGCTCATCCATCGCCGCGGCCGCAGGGCCGCGCCGGATCAAGTCGCGCACCGCCGCGTCGATCTCCCAGTCCTCGGCGCCGCCGGCGGCGAGCTCCTGGATCATCTGGCTGCCGAAGTTGCTCGTCATGACGATGATGGTGTTCTTGAAGTCAACGGTGCGCCCCTGGCCGTCGGTGAGGCGGCCGTCGTCGAGCACCTGCAGCAGGATGTTGAACACGTCGGGGTGGGCCTTCTCGATCTCGTCGAGCAGCAGAACCGCGTAGGGCCTGCGCCGGATCGCCTCGGTGAGCGCCCCTCCCTCCTCATAGCCAACATAGCCGGGGGGCGCGCCGGTGAGGCGCGACACCGAGTGCTTCTCCATGTACTCGCTCATGTCCACGCGGATCATCGCATCGGGGGTGTCGAAGAGGAACTCGGCCAGCGCGCGGCACGTTTCGGTCTTGCCCACGCCGGTGGGGCCCAGGAGCAGGAACGTGGACCGGGGGCCCAACAGACGTTCCGGCCGGAGATCTTCGCGCGCGTGGCCGAGCGGATCGTGTTCCACCGGCTCGGCTTCGAAATCCAGGTGGAGATCGCCG
>JAUXUZ010000410.1 GCA_030680655.1 Phycisphaerales bacterium | reverse complement strand
AACCACAGAGACACAGAGGCCACAGAGAAGAGAGAACGAGAAGGAAAGAGAGCAGATTGTGTAGAGAGAAGGCAGGGGGGGGGGACGTGTGCGATTGCGCTCTTGTCGGCTTGCTGCCTCTGATCCGTGTCCATCCGCGCCCTTCCGAGGCTCCTCTTCCTCTCCCTCTTCTCTGTGCCCTCTGTGTCTCTGTGGTAAACCCGCCTTGAAGCCGCGCGGAGTACTGTTGAGTCGATCGAACAGGAGGCCGGACGCTGATGGGCACAGACAACCACACACCGCTGCGGCTGGGGATGGTCGGCGGCGGCAAGGATGCGTTCATCGGGGCGGTCCACCGGCTGGCGTGCCGGCTCGACGACTCGTTCATCCTGACGGCGGGTGCGTTGTCATCGACGCCGGAGAAGTCGGTCGCCTCAGCGCGCGAGCTGGGGCTGGCGCCCGAACGGTCGTACGGCACGTGGCAGCAGATGCTCGACGGGGAACTGAAGCGGCCCAGGGTTGAACGCATCGACGCCGTGACGATCGTGACCCCCAACCACACCCACGCGGCGATCGCGCGGGCCTTCGCCGAAGCTGGCATCCCCGTGGCGTGCGACAAGCCGCTCACCAGCACGCTGGCCGATGCCCAGACGCTGGCCGCGGCGGTTGAGAAGAGCAAGACGCCGTTCTGCGTGTCGTACAACTACACCGGCTACCCGATGGTCCGCCACGCGGCCCACCTGGTTCGCACCGGGGCGATCGGCGCGGTGCGCAAGTGCTTCGTGGAGTATCACCAGGGGTGGCTGGCGACGAAGCTCGAAGATGCAGGTCAGAAGCAGGCCGCGTGGCGCAACGACCCCGCGCAGGCGGGCGGCGGCGGCGCGATCGGCGACATCGGCAGCCACGCGGAAAACCTGCTCTCCACTGTCACCGGACTTGAGATCGAACAGGTCGCGGCCGACCTGACAAGCTTCGTGCCCGGTCGCAAGCTCGACGACGATGCCGCTGTCTTCATCCGCATGTCGGGCACCGCCAAGGCGACGCTCACCGTCTGCCAGGTGGCGATCGGCGAGGAGAACAACCTCACCCTCCGCATCCACGGCGACAAGGGCTCGCTCTGGTGGCGGCAGGAGGAGCCCAACCACCTGACGGTCGCGACGCTCGACGGAATGACAAAGGTGCTGGCGCGCGGCTCCGGGTTCCAATCACCAGCCGACAGCGCCTCGCGCCTGCCCCCGGGCCACCCCGAAGGGTTCATCGAGGCGTTCGCCAACATCTACAAGGGCTTCGCGCAGACGGTGCGGGGCTTCAACGCGGGCAAGCCCACACCCGGCGAGCACCCGGGCATCCACGACGGCCTGCGCGGCGTGCGGTTTGTTGATGCGGTCGTGCGCAGCGGCAAGAACAACAGCGTGTGGACATCACTCGACGGCCGGTAGCTCCACCTACGCTCGGCCATGGCGACCCCCACAGTCATTTCGCGTTCCCTCGGCCGCGGCAAGGCCCTGATCGGCATGGTGCACGTTCCGGCCCTGCCGGGAACGCCAACCTCTAAGCGCACCGTCGCGCAGCTCTGCTCGCACGTCGCCGGGGAAGCGCGGTTGCTGGCGAAGGCCGGCTTTGACGCCCTGCTGATCGAGAACATGCACGACACGCCGTACGTCACGCGGCACGACGCCGCGGTGGTCGCTGCAATGACCGCGGCGGCGCTGGCGGTGCGCGAGGCAGTGCCGAATCTGCCGCTGGGTGTGCAGGTGCTGGCGGCGGGTAACCGTGAAGCACTGGCGGTGGCCCACGCCGCGGGCGGCACGTTCATCCGCTGCGAAAACTTCGTCTTCTCGCACGTGGCCGACGAGGGGCTGATGCCCACCGCCGAGGCGGGCGAACTGCTGCGCTACCGGCGTTCGATCGGGGCCGAGGCGGTCGCGGTCTTCGCCGATCTCAAAAAGAAGCACGCCAGCCACGCCATCACCGGCGACATCTCGCTGGCTGAAGTCTGCCACGCCGCCGAGTTCTTCCGCGCTGACGGTGTGATCATCACGGGCGCCCACACCGGCGACCCGGCCAGCGAAGGAGACCTGGCCGAGGCGAAGCGGGCGTGCGCCCTGCCGATCCTGGTCGGCAGCGGCGTAACAACCGCGAACATCAGCGCCATGTTCACCCGCGCCGATGCGTTGATCGTCGGCTCGTCACTCAAGCGCGGCGGGCACTGGGCCGCGCCGCTGGATGCCAAACGCTGCGCCGCCATCGTCAAGGCCGCCGACAAGGCCCGCTGAACATGCTGCTCGTTGAACCAGCCGCCCGCTGAACCTGGCCCCACTCGCTCCACCCCCTCCGCCATGACAGACGCCCCGCCACCGTCGACCGGCCCCATCGCCCTGCGCTGCTCGATCCTCAAGCACGTGCCGCACGGATTCTCAACGCGCTGCGGCGGCGTGTCGAGCGACGCCTACGCATCTCTGAATTTCGGCAACCCCGGCGGCACGCCGATGGATGACCGCGACCCGCCGGAGAACATCAACGAGAACTACCGCCTGCTGCTCGACGCGGTGGGCGCCGACCCGCAAGGGCTCGGCCGGCGCGTCCTTGAGGTGAACCAGGTGCACGGCGGCGTGGTGGATGTTGTCACGCGTGCGAACCCGCGCCCCGAACTCGCCCACGACCCCAAGGCCGACGCCCTCGTCACCGACGACCCCGCGATGATCCTTGCCGTCCGCACCGCCGACTGCCTCCCCCTGCTGCTCTCCAGCGGCGACGGGCGCATCGTCGCCGCGGTGCACGCGGGGTGGCGCGGCATCATCGCCGGCGCCGTGCCAAGCACGGTGCGGGCGATGATCGACCTGGGCGCAACCGAGATCGTCGCGGCGATCGGGCCGTGCATCAGCGGCGAGGCGTTCGAGGTCGGCGAAGAGGTCGCGGCAGAGTTCGAGCGCCACTTCAAGCCCGAGACGCTCGTGGTTCTTCGGCAACCTGCCAAGGGGGGAGAGCCGTGGAACAAGCCACACATCGACCTCAAGCGAGCGGCGTTCCTGCAGCTGGCCGGGTCGGGGGCCGTCGGCGCGCAGGTGCTGCCCAACTGCACCTACCTGGAACCGGAGCTGTTCTTCAGCCACCGGCGGGAATCTGGCAAGACAGGCAGGATGGCCTCGGTCATCGGCCCCGCCAGCTGAGGCTCTGCCGGCGCCGTCGCAGACATTCCACACGACAACAACGACTTCGTTGCCTCATCGACCGCTTCTTTATGGCCCGCCCGGGACCCGCCCGCTCAGCTCTTCATGTTCACAAACTGCAGCGGCACGCCGATCGTCTCATCACCCTGCAGCATCGTCATCACCGTCCGCAGGTCGTCGATCTGCTTGCCCGAGAGGCGGATCTCGTCACCCTGGATGCTCGGCTGAACCTTCAGCCCGTTGGCCGCGGCGAAGTCCTTGATCTTGCGGGTGATCTCCTTCGCCTTCTCCGCCTCCAGACCGTTGGTGAGCTTCACCTCGCGCTTGAGCATCCCCCCCAGCGCGTGCTCGGTCTCGCCGTACTCAAACGCCTTGGGGTCGATCCCCCGGCGCATCGCGCACTTGTGCAGCTCCTCGGCGATCCCCTTGTGCTTGGTGCCATCCTCGGCGACGATCTTCAGCTTCTTCTCTTTCTGATCGACCTCGATGGTCCACTTGCTGCCGCGGAAGTCGAACCGCGTCGCCATCATCTTCTTGAGGTTGTTGATGGCGTTGTCGAGCTCGGCGAAGTTGAACTTGCTGACGATGTCAAGGGTTGGGGTGGCCATAGGGAGGATGGTAGAAGTGGCGAAGTGGCGAAGTGGCGAAGTGGCAGAGTGATAGAAAAACCCCCCGTTGCGAAACAGGGGGTGCAAGTCTTCCACTTTGCCACTGGACCACGCGGCGACTTCGCCACTTCGCGCCTTACTTCGCTGGCACAATCCGGCAGACCTGGTCGTCGTTGGCGGCGTCACCGCCGCGGCTGCGCCCGTCCTTGTTGCTCGTGGTGAACCAGATCGACCCGTCGGGCGCCTGGGCCACTGCGCGGATGCGCCCCATGTCGGGCACGAGCCGGTCGATGCTGGCGACGCTCTTGCCGTCGGCGGCGAGCTTGACCATGTAGACCCCGGGGATCGGGTCACGCTGGAGCCCGCCGAGCCCGCCGACCATGTAGTTGCCGACCCAGCCGGCGAACATCTTGTCGCTGCTGACAAACGCGCCGCCGCAGGGCGCAACCGCGGGCGTCCACTGCTTGAGCGGGCTGACCATTCCGTCTTGGGTTGCGTCGCCGTAGATCGCCGGCCAGCCGTAGTTCTTCCCCTTCTCGATCAGGTTGAACTCGTCAGCGCCGCCCGCGCCCTTGCCGTTGTTCACCGGCTCGCCGCTGGGGCCGTGCTCGGTGCTGTAGAGCATGCCCGTGGTCGGGTGCCAGTCGAACCCCTGCGGGTTGCGGTTGCCGAGCGTCCAGATTTCTTCGCGCGTTCCCGCTCTCTTGTTGTCGCCAGCCCACGGGTTGTCGTTGGGAATGGTGCCGTCGTCGTTGACGCGGAGGAACTTGCCGTTGAGCACATCCATCTGCTGGGCGAGGTCACGCTTGAAGTGCTCGCCGGTGGAGATGTAGAGCTTGCCATCGGGCCCGAACTTCACGCCGCAGCCGGCGTGGTTGCCGCCGGTCTCGATGCCGGTGACGATGTCCCTGTCCTTGGCAAGCGTTCCGTCCTTCTCGATGAAGCGGACCACGCGGATGTCGTTCTTCTCTTTGTCGCCGTAGGCGATGTAGACGAAGTGGTTGTCGGCGAACGCGGGGTGCAGGCAGAGGCCCATGAGCCCGACCTCACCGCCGGTGCGCACGTTGGAGAGCGTCAGCGCCGGCTTCTCCGCGAGCTTGCCATCGGCCGCGATGATGCGAACCCGCCCCTTGCGCTCGGTGACGATGCAGCGGCCGTCGGGCGCGAACGCCATCGCCCAGGGCACATCCAGCTTGGTCGCGACGGGCTCAACGGCATACTTGGTGCCATCGGCCGCGGTGTAGACATTCGCCTCTCCGGCGGCCGCCTGCGGCGCCTCAAGCTTCTCCACGCCTGGGCGCACAGCGGTGGGCTGGGCGAAGGCGGAACCGGCGATCAACGTGAGCACAATGGCTGCGGCGGCAGAGCGGTGTGGGTTCATGCCCCAAGTCTACGGCCGCGAGAGCGGATAGATGCGGTTCCGGTGCCCCCGCCGACGCATGGACGGTGGCCGGCGGCAAGCCCGAGCGACCGTTGGCGACCCGCTCAGCCGTACAGCTTCGCCAGGTCACGCCAGAACGTGGGATAGGTCTTCCGCACGCAGCCGGGGTCGCGGATGTAGACGTTGGGCCGCCGCAGGCCAATGAGGGCGAGCGACATCGCCATGCGGTGGTCGTCGTAGGTGTCGAACTCGACGCGAGCGGCGGAGGGGGAGCAGTCGATGCCGACCACGGGGGGATGTACCACGAGACCTTCCACGCGTGTCCCGTGGCGGTCGTCGCGACGCTCGGCCCAGCCGCGCCCGCGACGGCGGTGACGCTCACGGTTACCCGGTACAACGTCGTGACGCGCGCCTGGCGCGTCGTCGCAAAGATCACGAGGACGAGCTCGAGCAGCGCGTCGATGCCT
>JAUXUZ010000402.1 GCA_030680655.1 Phycisphaerales bacterium | reverse complement strand
CGGCGCAAGCTCGTCGACCGCATCGAGGATGTCATCTCGCGCGCAACCGCCAAGTACGCCTGGGCCCACAAGCTCGCCAGCATGATCTGGCTGCCGTACGCGTTCCGCAGCGGCATCAAGATCAAGCAGCTCGACGACAAGACCTTCGGCGCGGTGCTCCCCTTCCGCCGCTTCAACCGCAACTGGTACAACGCCATGGCCGGCGCATCGCTGCTGGCCAACAGCGAGATCGTCGGCGGAACCTACATCCACGGGCGCTGCGGCGGCGACTACACCGTCGTCTGCAAACGCCTCAGCTACAGCTTCCTCCGCCCCTGCTACGGCCCGGCGGTCTACCGCATCACGCCCGTGCAGGACCTCGACGCCCTCCTCCGCGGCGGCGACGAGTTCAATTTCGATATCGACATCGAGGTCGTTCAACAGCTCCCCACCCGCGGCATCGGCAAGACCATCCGCGTCGGCAAGTGCACGGCCACCTTCCACATCACGCCCAAGGCGCTCCACGAAGCCCGCGCGAGGCGACGCGCTGAAGGCGGGAAGTCTCTACCGGCCGGGGCCCTGGATCAGCCCTGAGGTGTACCCGCCCGGCGCGGGCGTTGATCGCTTGCAGGGCCAGCATCGCTCGGCGCCGCAACTGCATGGCCATCTGGTGACCAGTCGAGTCGGTAGCGGGGGCGCGACGCCGGCCGCTCCCGCTCGATCTGGTGCGCGCAACCGCACAGCGCGTCTACCGCGCCCGGGTGGTCACGCTGAACGTACTCAAACAGCACACGTTCCTCCCACCTGATGTGGTCGCGCAGGAGGCGACCCAGGCTCTCAACCGTGCCCGGCTCCATCGAAACGCGCTCCGGTTCAAGCTCGCACCGGTCCGCCGCGGCTCGCAGAACCGCGTGCTCATCCAGCAGCCGCCTTTGAAGGTGTAGCGCAAGCCCAAGCGGAAGCAGGAGCCGCTCCTCGTCATCAAAGTGAGCACGGATCTCCCTCCGCCACGCCCCGACAAACGCCACAACCGCGTCAAGCCGAGTCCGGGCATCCACCGCCCGCTCAAGCCGCCGCGCCAGGATCAGGCCCCCCATGTGCTCGCGTGACAGCGGCCGCAGCGCCGGGTGTCGCGCAAGTGGCGGTGTCAACGGCCCGTCCTTGAAGGTAGACATGCAGATATACTAATCCTGTTCTAGGTCTGCCAGAGCCCTTCCGGACCGATCGAGCACGAGACCGCCAATGGCGAAGCACCGACGCTACTTCGACAACGCCGCGACCAGTTTCCCAAAGCCCCCCCAAGTGGCTAGCGCCGTCGTCCGGTACATGACCAGACTCGGCGCCCCCGGCCGCGGCACCTACACCGAAGCGCGCAGCGCCGCCGCGCTGATCGACCAATGCCGCGAACGGATCAGCCGCCTCGTGAACGGGCCCGGCGCGGGCCGCGTCGTCTTCACGCACAACACAACCGATGCGCTGAACCTGGCGATCAAGGGCGTGCTGCGCCACGCGCTGGCAAGCCGTAGGGGCAGGGTGCACGCGGTCACCACGTGCACAGAGCACAACTCCGTGCTCCGCCCGCTGCGTGCCATGGCCGCCGAGTCCGCGCGCGTTGACGTGACGATCATCGCGTGCGATCCCTCCTCCGGCCAAGTCAGCGTCGACGAACTGCTCGACGCGGTGCGCCCCGGCCAGACTGCGCTGGTCGCCGTGAACCACGCCAGCAACGTGACGGGCACGCTGCAACCACTCTCGCTGATCGGTCCGGCCGTGCGTGCCGCGGGCGACTGGCGCCCCTTGCTGCTCGTCGACGGCGCTCAGTCACTCGGGCACACGCCGTTCGACATGGCCGGCTGGTGCGTCGACCTGCTGGCATTCCCTGGGCACAAGGGCCTGCTCGGCCCGCAGGGAACGGGCGGGCTCGTCATCGCCGCCGGCGCTGAGGGGCTGGTCAATCCGCTGCGGGAAGGAGGCACCGGCAACCGGTCAGAGCTCGAGCAGCACCCAGACACGCTCCCCGACAAGTACGAGGCGGGCTCGCACAACACCGCAGGGATCATCGGGCTGAGCGAGGGTGTCCGCTGGCTCGTCGCGCAGCGCGATGGCAGCGTGGAGGGAGCTGCAGCGGTCCGCGCCCGGGAAGAGCGATTGATGCTCCGCATGCTCAACGGGCTGGCGGCGATACCCGGCCTGCGCGTGCTCGGACCGACCGCACCGGCCGATCGCGTCGGCGTGTTCAGCATCGTGCACGCTAGCGCGGCGCCAGCGGAGATTGCGCAGAGCATGGAGGCCCGGCACGGCATCATCACCCGAGCGGGCCTGCACTGCGCACCGCTGATGCACAGAGCGATCGGTACGGCCCCCGCCCGCGGGCCGGGCGCAGGGACCGTTCGCCTCAGCCTCGGGCCGTTCCTGACCGAGCACGATGTCGATTCCGCGGTGGGGGCGATCGAGAACTGCTGCGGGACGCCTCGGCTGATCAGGAAGCCTCGCTCCGCCCTCCCGGTGAGCGGCTGATATCGGCACGATGGGTCCGACAAAAGGACCAGTGAGTCCGAAAATTGGCCTAGAGTGTCCCTTCACGAGCCCCGCGCTCTGTTGCCGAGCGAGGACGCCGGCCCAGCGCGGAAACGGAGTGTCGTCAAATGCTGCCACGTCTGATTCAAGGCGGGATGGGCGCGGGGGTGTCCGGGTGGAAGCTCGCACGCGAGGTCTCCTCCATAGGCCAGCTTGGCGTCGTTTCGGGCACAGCCCTCGACACCATCCTCGTTCGACGCTTGGCCCTTGGAGATGAAGGGGGCCACGTCCGACGGGCGATCTCAGCCTTCCCCGCGCCGCACGCCGCGCAGCGCGTGCTCGACCGCTACTTCCAGGCCGCCGGGTCCACCCGCCAGCCGACGCCACCGTCGGAAGATGAGGACGCCGAGACGGAGCGGTCGCAAACGCCGGGCGCTGGCGCCAGCCGGTTCAAGCTGGTGCCGCTGCCACGGGCGATCCTCACGCGAGACCGCCAGTGGCTGCTGGTGCTCGCGAACTTCGTCGAGGTTTACCTCGCCAAGGAGGGGCACGCGGGCGTCGTCGGCATCAACTTCCTTCACAAGATCCAGTTCCCCATGCTGCCGAGCCTCTACGGAGCAATGCTCGCAGGCGTTGACGTCGTGCTCATGGGGGCCGGCATCCCCGCTGAGATTCCCGGCGTGCTCGATGCGCTCAGCCGCAACGCACCCGCCGAGATCCCGCTCGACGTCCAGAACGCGGGCGACCGCAGGTTCACAGCGACGTTCGACCCCGCGGCACTCTGGAGCGAGGCCGGGCACGATGCGCCACCGGCGCTACGCCGCCCCATCTTCCTGCCGATCGTCTCCTCGGCGACGCTGGCGCGAGCGCTGCTGAAGAAGGCTCCAGGCGGAATCGGCGGCTTCGTCGTTGAAGCCCCAGTCGCCGGCGGGCACAACGCGCCGCCGCGCGGAGTGCAGCAGGTCACCGCCCGCGGAGAGCCGGTCTACGGGGAGCGCGACGAGGTCGACCCCGCCGACATGGTGGGCCTGGGCCTGCCGTTCTGGCTCGCCGGCGGGTTCGCAACGCGGGAGAAACTCGCCGCGGCGGTGGCCGCCGGTGCCCGCGGCATCCAGGTTGGCACCGCCTTCGCCTACTGCGAAGAATCGGGCCTCGACCCAACGCTGCGCAGGCGATTCCTGGCGGGCCTGCTCAGCGGTGGCGGCGACGTGTTCACCGATCCCGCCGCCTCGCCGACGGGCTTCCCATTCAAGGTCGCGGCGCTGGAAGGAACGCTCTCTGAGCCGGCGGTCTTCGCGGAGCGTCCGCGCCTGTGCGACCTGGGGTACCTCCGCCGCGCGTACGCCAAGGAGGACGGCAGCCTCGGCTACCGCTGCGCAAGCGAACCGGTTGACGACTTCGTGCGAAAGGGCGGCAAGGCTGAAGAGACAGTCGGGCGCAAGTGCCTGTGCAACGGGCTGATGGCCAACCTCGGGCTCGAGCAGCACCGCGCCGACGGGTACCACGAGCCCCCTCTGCTCACCGCCGGCGACGACCTCGCGTGCATCCGGCAGTTCATCTCCGCGCAGAACCTCTCGTACCACGCCCGCGACGTGGTAGAGGCACTCGTTCCTTCAGAGCAATGCCAACCGGCAACGCCATAGCGGCAAGCGGCCGCATGGCTCGCGCTCACACCCGCTGGAACACCGTCTGCGTCCGCAGCACCAGCCCGCCCCCCGCGCCAAAGCACGGGAACATGTGCGTGCTCTGCGCGTGCATCTCGTCGTCAAACCGCTGCAGTTCCAGCATCGACAGGCAGCGCAGCGCCGCCTGGTCCTTGCCCGCTGACGGGACGGTCCACGTGTGCAGCAGCGCATCCACTTCCTCGGCCAGCTCGAGCATCTCCCGGTAGGTGGAGTTGTAGATCGGCGGCGGCAGCATCTCGGTCTGCAGGCTGGTGGTGTAGAGCACGCACGCCTCGGCAAAGAGCTGCTCGTGGTCCTTCTCGCCAACCGCCGGAACGCTGAACGCAACGCCCGAGGTCGGCAGCCCCGTGTCGCGGTCGGTCACCAGCTCGCAGAAGCAGTGCGTCTTGGTCTGGTAGCGCAGCATGTGCCCCAGCGGCGTCAGCCATGCCTCAAACTCGGCCGCGCCGGCGATGCGCGAAGGCCCCGTCCCCAGCCCCTTGAGCTGCACCGTCTTGCGGGCCTTCATCTGCACAAGCTCAGGGTGCAGCGGGCGCGTGTACAGGATCAGCGTGTGATTCGGCGTCGCCAGCGAAGGCCGCGCGCCGGTGGCGACAGTTGCGTGAGCCGTATGCGGCTTCCCCGCAGACCCGCTCACCGACGAGGGCTCGCGGGTCTCGGCCGCAGCGTGCCTTGAAGGAAGGGCGTGTGGCATGGGGGCTGACGGGGGAGGAGGAGGAGTTGGAGCGTGCATCCGCGAAGTCCTTTCGCACACGGGCCTCACAAGGCTCCGTGCATTCTCGCTTCGTCGCTGCTTTTCTCCCTGTTTTCCCGCTGAGGAAGGCGGGAGGGAGACCGGTGCTGGTGTCACGAGGCTTGTTCCAAACATCGGCCCGCCGGTGATTCTCAGAGCAGCGGAGCGACGGACGGGAAAGCTACTGACTTGCCGACCTGGCGCGAAGATGAAAATCACAATAACTGCGAGTCGGGCAGCGCGTCAAGGGGAAACCCCAACAAGTTGTGGGTCTGTCGGTTCGTGTGTACAACTGGCAGTGGGTTTGGGGCACCGACTGACGCACAAAGAGGTGGTCACGATGTCTCGGATGGGGCCTTTGTTTTGTGCACGATCCGTGGCCAAGCGGTGGGAGGTCAATGGCAGGCCGCCGCGCGCTCACGCGGGCTCGCTGATGTTGGCCCGCAAGGCACGGGAACGCCGATCTCCGCAAGTATGTCGAGCCTCTCGCGGCGGGTCTGGCCGCTGAAGTTCATCGGTGTCAACGCCCGCACGGCCGTGCTCGCAACGGCCCTGCGGTGGTGCGCGCCCGCCGAGGCCGAGGGCCTCGCAAGGGAACTGCTCGCAATCGCCCGCCGCCGCCCCGACAGCCTCGCCGTGCCCCACCTGGCCGCCCGCTGGTCGCTCCTGAGCTCGCCACAGCGCGGTGAACTGGCGCTGATCATCGGCACCGACTGGCCCCAACTGGCCGCCTATCTCGCCCAGGACCCAGACCCCGCCACGCGCGCGAGCATCGCCCTCGCCTGCAGCGCGCCCGAGGTCGGAGGCCTCGGCGTTCTCGCCGGCGCCTCGATCGTCAATCTGCTCGCCGATCCAGACGCCGCCGTCGCTGAAGTGGCCGAGCAAACGCTCGCGTCGTTCATGTCCGCCCTCGCGCAGCGCACCCTCGACGACAAAGGCCAGGCCGCCGCCCGCGCCGCCGCCGACAGCGCGATCGAGACCTTCGACCACCACCGGCGCACCGGTGCCCTCCGCACCGCCATCCAGCACGGGCTCGTCACGCGCGGCGGAACGCCCGCGGGCGGCAAGTGGATGAACGACGCCGACCACCCCGCCCACATGGTCGTGCGCGGGCTCATCCGCACCAGCGACGACCCGGCGATGCGATCCTGCGCGTGGGCGTGGCTCAAGCACCCCTCTCTCGCCACCGCCTGCGCCCAGCGCCTGACGCGCGCCGACAGCCTCGCCGATCAGTCCGTTGTCCTCGAACGTAGCCACCTCGCCCTGAACCCCCTGCGCCCAGCCGGCCTCGCCGGATCCAGCCGCGTCGGCGAGCGCGAGTTCGCCGGGGCGCTGCCGCGCCTGAGCCAGATCGATGGCCTCAGCCTCGCCGCCCGCCGCGGCCTGGCGCGGTGGCTGGCCACCGTCCCCATCAGCGACCGCCTCCGCGACGCCGCCTCCGCCATCCTGCTCACCGACATCCACCCGCTCGTCCGCCAATCGCTCGTGCTCTCCGCCGCCGGCGCGGTGCGCCCCCCCGCCTGCCTGCTCGACCTCGTCTTCGACCCCGAGCCCACCGTCGCGACCACCGCGGCCGACGCCATCCTCTCGCGCGCGGGCGATGACGCCCTCCCAGTTGACCAGCGCGAACGCCTCGGGGCGGTCCTGGCACGCAGCGCCCACCAGCCGCTCCGTCACCTGGCGGCCCAGATCGCGCTGAGCCCCGGCGGCCACGAGCGTGAGCGAGCGATCGCCGAGGCGGTCCGCCTGACCGAGCAGTTCGCCGGCGGCGGCGACCGCGCCGAAGCGGTCTCACCGCGCGCAGTCGCAAGCGCTGTGGCAACGCTCGCATCGGTCGATGCCGATGAAGCGCCAGCCGCTGAAGCGCTGCTGGTCAAGGCCGCCAATCTCCCCGATGCACGCGTCCGCGCCAATGCGGTCGAGGGCTTGCTCCGCCGCGTCCGCACCCGCCGGCCGACCGACGACCGCGCCGGCGCCGACACCGCCGTGATCGAGCTGCTCCTGGACCGCGCGACCGACCCGCACCACCGCATCCGCGCCAACGCCGCCCGCGGCCTGCTCGTGTGCGGCTGGATCGGCCGCGCCGCCGGTGACTCCGCCGGGACAATCAGCGGCCGTGCGGCTCTGGCCACGGCCGGCTCGCGCACCCTCGCCGCCCTGCTGACCGACCCACGCACGATGCACCGCGTCGCCGGGCTCTGGCTCGCCCACAGGCTCGGCGACGCAGTCGTCCGCAGCGACAGCGCCGGCGGAACCGGCCGC
>JAUXUZ010000401.1 GCA_030680655.1 Phycisphaerales bacterium | reverse complement strand
CCGTCGAGCACCGCGCCCGGCGGCAGCACCCCGCAGTAGACACCAAGCACCTGGCTCTCGATCACCGGCCGCGGCAGCGCCGCGATGTTGAACACGCGCCCGCCCCCTGATGTCCGCACAGCCCAGAGGGACGATTGAGAGTCGAAGTAGACGGAGTACTCCGCGTGCTGGCCGATGAGGCGCGCCCCGTCAAGCGTTGGGATCGGTGCGGGCTCCACAACCTCGCACGAGGAGAATACATCGCCGCCGAACGGGTTGAAGCTTGTCTGCACAGCGGAGCACGCCACGTTCGCGAAGTTCGTGCAGACAGACACATAGGCCCCGTTGCCGACATACTTCTGATAGCACAGGCGGTTGACGTCGGCGGCAGCCCTCGGGGACGCAATCAGCGGCAGGCCGAGCGAGACGGTCACAGCGAGCATCCAGCGGAATGTGGCCATTGCCATAGCTCCTCTGATTCGGTGCAATCGAACGCGATTCTCGTCGGGGCACACAACCCGCGTGCCTGCCCGTCGCCATTACCCCCCGCTGGTTTCTGTACGCAGCTACCAAGACAGCCGCGGAGAGACCATTCCATCAGAGCATAGACCCTTCTGCGCTGGTTCGCGACCGGTTGCTCGGTCGTTCGGCAGCGGAAACTCCCCACCGTTTCTCCCTCCCCTAAGGGAGAATCGAAGGCGAATTTACCCCAATGAGCACGGCCAAAACCGCTTCTGCTGATCCCCGCCCCTGTTTCGACGCCCGCTGCGCTCTGGGTCGATGAGATATCGCTAACCTATCCGCATGGGCGAGCGCTTGGCTCCAAAGCACGATGCGCCGCAGGTGGCAGAGCCTGCCGGAAAGCACGCCGACGATGGGCGGCCACCGACGAGGCCGACCGTGGACGACCTTGAAGCGCGGATCGCACGCCTCGAACGCGCCAACTGCGAACTCGCCGCACGCGAAGCTCACTTCCGCGCCATCATCAAGGCCGAGCCGCAGTGCGTGAAAGTGCTCGCCCGTGACGGTTCGCTGATCGATTTGAACCCGGCCGGCCTGGCGATGATCGAGGCCGACTCGTTCGACGAAGTCAAGGGCAAGAGCCTCTACGCGCTCGTTGACGAACACGACCGCGAGAACGTGCGCCGGCTTATCGAATCGAGCTTCGCCGCAGAGTCGGGCGTCACCGAGTTTCAATGCACCGGTTTGAAAGGGCGGCGCCGCTACTTGGAGATGCACGTGAGCCCGCTGCGCGATCAGAGCGGCGCGATCACGGCCTCTCTAGGCATCACGCGCGACATCACGCCGCGGAAGTCGGCGCAGCTCAGGCAGCGTCGGGCCGAGTCCACGCTGCAAACGCTGATCGACGCGGTCCCGAGCTTTATCGCCGTCGTTGATGCGGAGGGGAAGTACGAAGTCGTCAACCGGCGCTACGAAGAGTGGTTCAGTCTGCCGCGTGAACAGATCGTCGGGCAGAAGATCACCGACCTGCACCGTCCCTCCACCTACGCAACGATGGAGCAGGGCATCCAGCAGGTATTGGCTGGGAACCCGGTTCAATACGACTCCGAGATCACCGGACGCGACGGCAAGGACTACTCGTTCGACGTGCGTTACGTCCCGCGCACCGCCCCGGGTGGTGGCGTCAACGGGTACTTTGTGCTGGCGTTGGACAACACCGAGCACGCCCGAGCAGAAGCCGCAAAGCGCGAGGCCGCCGAGCGCCTGCGCCTGGCGATCGCGGCTTCAAACGTTGGGCTGTGGGACTGGGACCTGCGAACACACAAGGTGAACTACTCACCAGAGTGGAAGAGCCAACTCGGCTACCGAGACGACGAGGTCGGCGATGGCCTTGGCGAGTGGGAGCGGCTCGTGCACCCAGGCGACAAGGGCCCAGCGCTGGAGCGAGCCCGCCAGTACATGGAGCATCGGCACGGTGCTTTTGAGAGCGAGTTCCGCATGCTCCACAAGGACGGGTCGTGGCGGTGGATCTACTCGCGCGGCGAGGCGTTTCTCGATGACACGGGCAAGGTCGTGCGTCTCCTTGGATGCCACATCGACCTTACCGACCGCAAGCGGGCCGCGGCCGCCGTTGCGATGGCCGAGAGGCGTGAATCGATGGCGACGGTTGTCGGCGGTGTCGCGCACGAGTTCAACAGCACGCTGCTGGCGGCCGCGACCCTGCTGCAGAGTGTTGACGACGCGAAGTGTGATGCGGACTCGCGTGGGCCGATCGCTCGTGCGTCAGAGTTGATACAGCAGGCGCAGGCGCTCTCCGCGTCACTTCTCGAGCTTTACGCGGGCCCTGAGCGTGCGGAGCGGCCTGTGCTCGAGCTGCGGTCCTGGCTTAACGAGCGGGTTGAGCACCTCGAGCGATCTCTCCCCGAGGGAATGGCCGTGTCCCTCCACCACGAGCCGCGACGGACAAGTAATGACGGCGGAGCCGCCGAGGCCGAGTTCTTGGTTCTGGCCGACCCGCTCGCTCTGGAACAGGTGCTCCGGGCGTTGCTCGGTAACGCGAGCGATGCGCTCAATGGCCTCGGAAGAGTGACGATCACGGTCGGCACGCACGAACAGCAGGACGCGACGCGTGTCACGATCACCGTCAGCGATGACGGCCCGGGCGTGCCCCCCGAATTGCGGGACCGGCTCTTCGATCCGTACTTCTCAACCCGCAGCCGCGCAACGCGTTCGGGAATGGGCCTGGCCATCGCCGCGCGCCTGGTCGAGCAGGCCGGCGGTGATCTCACCTACCGGGCCGGTGAGAACGGCGGCTCGTCGTTCGTGATTTCTCTGCGCACAGCCGGGAAGGATGCGCAGTGAGCACGCGACCCAGGCTGGTCATCGCCGACGATCACGAACTGCTCCGTGATGCGCTGGCGGCCTACGCCTTGAACAAGGGCGGGCTTGAAGTTGTCGCGAGCGTCGGCGACGCCCAATCGGCGATCATCGCGTGCGCCGAGCGCCGCCCCGACATCCTGGTCATCGACATCGAGATGCCCGGGCGCGACTCGATCGCCGCGATCGCCGACATCAAGGCCGCTTCGCCTTCGACCCGCGTGGTCGTGCTCTCGGCGTACTGCAAAGAAGCCATGATCGTCGCCGCGCTGCGCAACGGCGCCGCCGGGTACGTCCTCAAGACCGAGCCCCCGGCGGAGATCTTCGCGGCGCTCAAGCGCGTCCTCAGCGGCGAGACCGTGCTGTCGCAGCAGGCCCAGCGTCTGGTCCCCGCCGGCGGGCGGCGCGGCGAGGCCCCGGCCACGCTGCTGTCAACCCTCACCCCGCGTGAGCTGGAGGTGCTGCGGTCGATCGGCCGTGGCTGCGACAACAACCAGATGGCCGAAGCGATGCACCTGAGCAAGAGCACCGTCGAGCGGCACATCGAGCGGTTGATGAACACCGTCGGCATACATACGCGTGCCGGGCTGGTCAAGCTCGCCTACGACCAGGGCCTGGTCGTCTGACGCGGCCGAAGCGAACGCCTGACCCGCCGGACCAAAAAAGCAACCGCCCCCGTCTTTCGACAGGGGCGGGCGACCGGCGTGCGCGATAAGCCGAGTTCTGTCGGGCGCCGTGGTTTCCGCTCGCAAGCGAGCGGACCTTCGGCGCCGTGCGACCATTTCTCTGCGAGTGACGTTGCCGTCACCCTGAAGCGGTCCACCCGCCGCCATTCCAGCCGGACAGGCTGTCGGCCGGTCTTGCGACCGGCCGCGGCGGCTGCGTGACCTTGCACGGGGTGGGGTTTGCCGTGCCCCGACGCTCACGCGCCGGGCGGTGGGCTCTTACCCCGCCGTTTCACCCTTGCCTGATCCGGGTTGCCCCGGCCATCGGCGGTCTGTTCTCTGTGGCACTGTCCCTCAGCGCTGGCCGGCGCCGGGTGGGCGTTACCCACCACCCTGTCCTGTCGTGCTCGGACTTTCCTCTGTCGAGGTTGCCCCCGCCAGCGGCCGCATGCGCACGCCTATGGACTTGTCAAGACGCATAGTAGTTGAGGGCCGCGCGCCAAACGTCGGGCACAGGCCCACGCCCTCTTCATCCACCACGGGTGCAGCCCGCCCGCGACTACGCTTCCCCGTGGCCGAGGCCTCTCCATCCCGGCGGACGATCCTCTGGCACAACGCCGTACAGACGGGCCTCATGCGTCGGCTCGCCCGCCAGGCGGGCCTGGACGTCGTCGCCGTCGGCTCACCCCAGGCAACCCAGTCATCGGCCCTCGCCAGGGAGTGGGGGGGACCGGCAACAGGGGGTGGCGCAACGGCGGTGATCGACGACCTGCGGGCGGCCATCGCGACCGCTCAGCGCGGCACCCTGGTGCTGATCGCCGACCCCGGCCCGTTCGGCGCACCGGCCGCAGCAGCGGCCGACCGCGCCGCCACGCGGCTTGATGTTGAAGAGATCGATAACGCCGACGACCGCGGCGTCAAGATCGCCACGCTCGAACCGATCCCCGCGGCGCTGACGCAGCTCGCCGAAGCGGGCGTGCGCGTCGGGTCATCCAGCGGCGCGATGGGCGGCGCACAGAGTCACGCGGGCCGCGCCGGCGACTGGGCCCTCCTGGCGCCCCTCTCCCGCTTTGCCCGCCCCGTCAGGGAACTCGTTGAGCTGCTGCCGGTCATCGGCACTCCGCGCACGCTCTCGATCCACGCGCTGGGTGCCCCCGAGCACGGCTCACTCGGCGCGCGACTGTTCGACGCGGCCGACCTCTCGTTGCTGCTGATGGGCCCCGCCGAGGGCGTGCACGCGGTCTTCACCGCGCCGTCGTCGTCAACCGCTCGCGGCATCCACACCGCGCCGCCGCCGCCGGACCACATCCGCGGGCTCGAAGGTGACGTCTCCATCTCCCTCCGCTTCGACAGCAACCGCGCCGCGACGATCACCGCGAGCAACAGAGCGGGCTCTCATGCCTTCGCACTCAAGCTGCTGACCGACCGGGCAACCGCAACTATCGGGGCCGACCACCTCACCGTCCAC
>JAUXUZ010000399.1 GCA_030680655.1 Phycisphaerales bacterium | reverse complement strand
CGATGGCTCGCGCATGGTGATCGACGGCAAGGTGGTCATCGACCACGACGGGCGGCACGGCGTGACGGGCAAGGTGAGCGGGCCGGTCGGCCTGCGGATCGGCGCTGCGCCGAAGGTGCTGATCGAGCACTTTGATGCGGGTGGCGGCCGCGCGCTGAAGCTGGAGTGGCGCACGCCGCGGATGGCCGACTTCGCGGTGATCCCCACCAGCAACCTCCTCACCGACATCGACATGGCGCGGGTGGTCTCTCCCGGCGTAAAGCAACAAGTCGATGCGCGCCGGCCGGGCGATGGCAGCCCCGTGGCGGGTGTGCACGCGAGCTACAAAGTCGACACGATCAAAGTGCAGGGGTTCGAGCCGATGGTGGGGGCGATGGCCTTCGCCGCGGATGGGCGCTTGATCATCGGTACGTTCAACCCGCTGCAGCGCGACGATGTGAAGCTGCCCGACATCGAGTCAAAGCCGCCCGACAAGCTCTATGCCCTGAGCGGTGTGCTCGGCGACCCCGACGCGGTGACGGCGAAGGAATGTGCAGGCGGGCTTTACGAGCCGCTGGGCCTGTGCGCGGTGGGTGATGCGCTCTACGTGAGCCACCGACGGGCCATCACGCGCCTGCTCGACATGGACGGTGACGGGTACTACGAGACGCACGAGGATGTCGCCAGCGGATGGGCCTCATGGAACTACCACCAGTTCACCTTCGGCCTCGTGCACCGGCCCGACCCCAGCGGCGGTCCGGGCTGGCTCTACGCCACGCTCTCAACGGCGATGGCGCCGCCGAAGTGGGAGGGGATGGGGACCAACGCCGCTCCCAACGACCCGCTCCGCGGCACGGCGATCGAGGTGGACCTCTCCAGCAACACGTTCCGCGTGATCGCCGGTGGCCTGCGCGCACCCAACGGCATCGGCTGGGGCCCACGCGGGCACGACGGCGTGCAGGCGCTCTTTTACTGCGACAACCAGGGGACGTGGATGCCCAGCAACCACATGGGCGAGATCGTTGATGGGCGGTTCTTCGGGCACTACAACAACACCAACTTCGTGCCGAACCTGGCCGAGCGGTTCCCCGCGGGCGGTATCGCCAGCACCTGGTGCGACCGGCCCCGCGCGCGGCCGGCGCTTGACCTTGTGTACGGCGATGTCAGCAACTCACCCACGCAGCCGGTGTTGATCGAGAGCGGGCCGTACCGCAACCAGATGCTCATCGGCGAGCTGACCGGCGGTGGCATCCGCCGCGCGTGCATGGAGCAGGTGAACGGGCAGTGGCAGGGGGCGGTCTTCCAGTTCTCGCAGGGCATGAGCGTGGGGATCAACCGCGTGGCGTGGGGGCCGCCGGCCGGACCGAATGGCCGGGGCGAGCGGGTGCTGATGGCCGGCGGCATCGGCGCGGGCGGCAACTGGAACTGGAAGGAGAAACGGTCGGGCCTAGACCGGCTGAAGCCGACGGGCAAGCTGCCGTTTGAGATGTCGGCCGTGCGGGCGATGCCCGATGGCTTCGATGTGCAGTTCACCGCCGATGTCGATGCGGCGTGGCTGGCGGACCCGGCCAACTACACCGTCAAGCAGTGGGGGTACGAGCCCAACGATCAGTACGGCGGCGAGAAGCAGCACATCGAGTTGCTCGCTGTGGCCGAGGCGAAGCCCACGCAGGGAGCGGCCGCGCGCCGGGTGTTCCTGCGCATCCCGGGGCTGAAAGAGGGACGGACGGTGTCGATCCGGACCGACCCCACAAGTACCGCCGGTGAGGCGATCTGGGCGACCGAGGCGTTCTACACGCTCAACTTCATCCCGCGGGTCTGGTCGTCTGGGCCGGCGTTCCCTGAGCCGATGGGTGTGGGTGCGCCGCTGCCGCGCGACGCGACGCTGCTGATCGGGCGCTCGGCCCGGGCGTCGTTCAGCACGCCGAAGGAGACCGGCGCGGACATCGAGCGCGGGCGCTCGCAGCAGGAGATCACGGTGGGCGGGTGGCAGGGGTTTGCGCACGTCGGCGGCGGCGACCTGCTGTCGCGCGCCTCGTTTGGCGATTGCCGCCTGCACGTGGAATGGTTCGCGCCCCCCGGCGGCGAGGGGCAGCAGGCCGGCAACAGCGGCATCTACCTGCAGGACCGCTACGAGGTGCAGGTCCTGGGCACGCTCGCGGGCACCGCCGCACTCCAGCCGAACGAGGCCGGCTCGATCTACAACGTGCGCCCGCCGGATGTGAACGCATCGACTGGACCCGGCACGTGGCAGTCGTACGACATTCTCTTCACCGCTCCGCGCTTTGCGATGGGGAAGAAGACCGCCAACGCGAAGTTCACGGTCTACTGGAACGGGACGCTCGTGCACCGCGATGTGGAGGTTGACGGGCCGACCGGCTCTGCCGCGGCCAAGGGTGAGTCCGACGACGGGCGCAGCGATGGTGTGCAGATCGGGCCGCTGCGGCTTCAAGCGCACGACACAAAGGCGGCGGGGCCGGTGCGGTTCCGTAATGTGTGGATCGCGCCGCTCAGCGCGCAGCCGGGGGCGAAGGTGGGCGCATGGGAAGAGCCGCTCGCCGCCGGGAACCTCGACGCGTTCGTCGTCCGCGGCGGGAACGCGACGTTCAGGCTTGAGGGTGGTGAACTGGTGGGCACGACCGCGCCGGCGACGGCGAACACCTTCCTCGTCACGCGGGCGGCGTACAGAGACTTTGAGATGATCGCGGAGGTGAAGGTGGACCCGGCGCTGAACTCTGGCATCCAGGTCCGCAGCGATGTGCAGGGCCGTGGCGCTGATGCTGGCATTGACAGCACCCCGCGCGACGGGCGCATCCGCGGCTATCAGGTGGAGATCGATCCCTCCCCGCGCGGCTACACCGCGGGCATCTACGACGAGGCGCGGCGTGGCTGGCTCTTCCCGCTGACGGACAATCCGGCAGCGCGCGCGTCATTCAAGGCTGGAGACTGGAACCAACTGCGTTTCATCGCCCGCGGGCAGCGGATTCAGACCTACATCAACGGGCTTCCCGCGGCCGACCTGCTCGACGC
>JAUXUZ010000385.1 GCA_030680655.1 Phycisphaerales bacterium | reverse complement strand
TGACCGCTCGACGGACCTGCAGATCCTGCTCCTGGCTGCGCAGCTTGAGCTCGCCCGCGGCGACCGCCCCAAGGCCCTTGAGATCCTCGACCGAGCGCAATCGATCGCGCCGCAGAGCTCGCTCCCTTACCGGCAGCGAGGCGTGCTGAAAATGGACGATCCACGCACGATGGACGACGCGGTCGTCGACTTCGAGCTGGCCGTCGGCATCGAGCCGCGCAACACGGACCTGGTGATCCTGCTCGCTCGCGCGTACCTGCGCAAGGGCGATACCGTGCGGGCCGACGCTGCCCTTCAGAGTGGGCTCTCGATCCAGCCCGACAGCGCCGCACTTCGCAACGAGCAGGTGCAGCAGCTCATGAGCCAGAACCGACCCAGGGAGGCCATGGATGCGCTCGACGCAGCCTCCAGGGCCGACCCCGCGAACACACGCTGGCCGCTGGTCAAGGGCGTCATCCTCCAGAGGGCCAACGACCAGCGCAACGCTGCGCTTGAGTACGAGAAGGCGTGGAAGATCCGTAAAGGGCCCGACACGGGCAAGGCCCTCGCCGATGCCTACATCGGCGCCTACGACCTGTCGAGCCCGAAGGACCGCACTCTGCTCGATCGTGCGGCGGCTGTTATCAACGACCCCGCCATGGGCACCGCCACCGAGCCGATGTCACGCCTGTCGCGCATGTCCCTCAACCTGAGGCAGGACCGGCGGGCCGACGCCGTCGCCGACCTGCGCGCCGTCGTCACCGACACCACGGTCAACCTGAACGAACCGCAGGCCGGGGTGTTCATCCTCGATGAGCTGCGCCGCGCGTTCAGCGGTGACATGAAGCTCGCCTCACAGATGCTCGATGAGGTGCGCCCCGCCAGCGGCTGGCCCGACATCTTTACGCTCACAGTCCTCCGCGCCCGCCTGGGCGATCCAGCACTGCGCGAGAGCGCGATGACCGATCTGGATGCGCTCACAGGGAGTTCAAACACCGCCGCCGCGATCGGCGCGGCCAGCACCCTGGGCGCCAACGCCTACCTCGACGGTGTAAACGCCAGCAAGAAGCCAAACAACGCCGCCGAGGTGAGCCGCCACTACGAGCGTGCGGTCAAGGCGTTCCAGACCGGCCTTGAACTCGACCCCGACAACGCGGAATTGAACAACAACATGGCCTTCATCCTGGCGAAGGGGCTGAACCGCCCTGGAGAGGCTTTGCCCCGAGCGCTCAAGGCTGCCGCAAAGGACCCTAACAACCCCAACATCATCGACACCCTCGGCGTGATCCAGTTCATGCTCGGCGACGACAGCAAGGCCGAAGAGACCTTGACCCGGGCACTTGCCGTGGCCACAGACCCCGTCACCCGCACCATGCCGCTGATTCACCTGATTGAGGTGAAGTTGAAGAAGGGCGACCGCCAAGCGGCCGATGACCTGTTTCGGGAGTTGAAGGCCCTGGAAGCCGCCGATGCCCGCGTGAAAGCCAACTACCAACTCGACATTGAAGAGATCGGCAAGAGAATGAAGCCGAACCCTTGATCTGACCGAATACGGTACGTACAGACCCCTGCCGGACGGCCCAATCCCCAATCGCGCCGTTCGAACTTTGAAGGAATCGCCATGAGCAGCATCCCCGCAGCACGCCCTGTCTCCGCCGCGCGGCAACCCGCGGTACCCGTCCATGCTCCGCTGGGCATGGCCCCGATCGATCCCCTGAAGCTGCTTCGCCGGCACAAGTGGACGCTGGCGGGCGCGCTGGTGGCAGGCGCTTTCGTCGGCCTGGTGGCGAACGAGGTCTGGAAGTTCTTCTACCCGTCCTGGCGAACAGACGTGGTCTACCAGTGCCTGAGCGTGCAGCAGGACCCGACAAAGTCGCAGTACCCGATGCAGGACAAGGACGAGATGGAGCGGTTCCTGCTCACGCAGTCGACCGTCCTCAACTCTGACCGTGTGCTCCGCCAGTCGCTCGTGGATAGCTCGCCCGTGTTCGAGCGCGACACCAAGTGGGGGCAACGCTGGACCACCGATTCCAACGGCCAGGTTGACTTCGCCAAGGGCCTTAAGCAGCTCAAGAAGATCGCAAGCGCCAACGTGATCTACGGCACCAACCTGATCCGCCTGACGGTCACGACGCAGTCGCCCGAAGACTCCGCCGCCATCGCCAAGGCCGTGCACGACTCGTTCTGGAAGGACTGGCGCAACCTCTCCGCGGCCATCGGCATCGAGCAACGCGGACCGCTCGAGCGCCGCGAGAACGACCTCCGCGCTGAAATCCAACGGTCCGACGCCAACCGCGACAAGATGATGATCGACTACAAGATCGACGACCTGAGGTCGGTCAGGGGTCCCGCGGCAGACCGCAGCATCGATGAGAGCACCCGAAAGATCGCCGACGCGCAGAGCGCCCGTGAGTCAGCGCTCTCAACGCTCAAGCAGTACGAGGAGATCCGTGCGCTGGGTCCAGACAGCTTCCCCGATGAGCTCAAGGACGCCATCGAGCGCGATCAGGTCATTGTCGAACTCAAGAACCGCGTCGCCCAGTCAAGGGCCTACGTAGACAGCCTCGGCAGCAGGCTCGGGGCCGAGCACCCACGCATGATCCAGGAGCGGGCGAGCCTTGACTCTCTCGTGAACGAGCTCGCCCAGACACGCAACGCGCAGCTGCGCAAACTCTTCGACGGCGAGGTCGACCGCGCTAAGCGGCTCAGCGAGTCGGCAAGCAGCCAGCTCGCCACGTTTACGGCGAGCTACAACGACGCCCTCGCCCGCAAGCAGGAGATCTCGCGCGTCCTGTCGAAGTTCGATCAGGCCGACAAAGACCGCGAACGTGTCCAGGCCCAGCTGTCCGAGGTGCAGAGCGCCCTCAGCGCCATCAACCTGACCGTCAACGTCACCGCCCAGGACCGCATCGACCGCATCCGTATCCTGACGCCCGCCCAGGCACCCGACACCATCTTCTTCCCGAAGATGGAGGTCATGGTCCCGCTGGGCATCGTCTTCACGTTCGGCCTCACCGCCGGCGTGCTCTTCCTGCGCGAGCTGCTCGACCAGCGTGTGAAGGGGCCCGCCGACATCAACTCCATCCCCCGCACGCGCCTCATCGGCGGCGTGCCCACCGTGGACGCCGACCCGACCCGCCCGACGCCCGAGACGGCCCTGCGCGACGCCCCCACCGGCGCCGTCGCCGACGCCTACCGCCAGGCACGCGCCAACATCGCCAAGCGGATGGCCGCCGCGGGGCACAAGAGCCTGCTGGTCTGCAGCGGCATGCCCCAGTCGGGCGCAACCAGCGCCGCATCGAACATCGCCATCGGCGCGGCGGGCGCCGAGCAGCGCGTGCTGCTGATCGATGCCAACTTCCGCCGCCCCGCGCTCCACCGCGTCTTCAAGCTCAGCGAAGGACCCGGCCTGGGCGAGGTGCTCGCGAAGAAGGCGACGCTCGACACAGCGATCCAGACAACCAGCACGCCGAACCTCCACCTGCTGGCGGCGGGCACCGCCGCCAACCGCGCCACGCCCGAGCGGCTCAGCACCGAGCTCATGTCGCAGGTAATCCAGGAGGCAACGGGTAAGTACGACCTGGTCATCCTCGACGCGGCACCCGCCGCGATCGCCGGCGACGCGATGGGCCTTGCCAACCGCGTCGATTGCTCGCTGCTGGTCGTGCGAGCACTCGGTGAGAAGCGGGGCCTCATCGCCCGCTTGCGCGACACGTTCAGCGAAGCCCGCGCCGAGTTCCTTGGTGTCTTGGTCAACCGTGTGCCGCCGATGGGCACCGGGTACATGGCCAAGAACATCCGCGCCGCGCAGGAGTATCAGGCCACGGGCGCCTGAGCAGGGTCCCCAGGCCTCAGAACACACAACCGCGGGCCCCAACGGGCCCGCGTTTTCTTTCCGCCTGTTACCATCCCGCCGTGACCACCCCCGCAGCAACGCCAGCCCGAGACTCCCCCGCCCCACCGCCCGCGCGCACGCTGGTCACAGGCGGCGCGGGGTTTATCGGTTCGCACCTGGTCGAGCGGCTGCTGGCGGCCGGTGACGCCGTCACCGTCGTTGACGACTTCTCCACCGGGCGCAGCGACAACCTCGCCGCCGTCGCGGGCCACCCGAGCCTGAGTCTGGTCACCGGCGACCTCTCCGCGACGCTGACGGGGAGCCTGGCCTCCAGTACGTTCGACCGTGTTGTGCACCTCGCGGCGGCCGTGGGTGTGCAACTGGTGGTAGACAGGCCGATCGAGTGCATCGAGACAAACGTCTTTCAAACAGCGGAGATGCTCCGCTATTGCCGCACCCACGGCCCCGGTGGGGGGCCGGCGACCGTGCTGATCGCCAGCAGCAGCGAGGTCTACGGCAAGAGCGAGCGCACACCGTTCTCCGAAGACGACGACGTGGTCTACGGGCCGACAACGAAGGCCCGCTGGTCGTACGCCGCGACGAAAGCGATCGATGAGTACCTCGCCCTCGCCCACCACCGCGAGCACGGGCTGCCCGCGGTGATCGTCCGGTTCTTCAACACAGTCGGGCCGCGGCAGGTTGGCGATTACGGCATGGTGCTACCGCGGTTTGTTGAACTCGCACTCGAGGGCAAGCCGCTCCGGGTTCACGGCGACGGCACCCAAGTGCGGTGCTTCTGCGATGTACGCGACGTCGTGCCCGCGCTGCACAAACTGGTGGGCTCAACAGCCTTTGCGGGGAGGGTGTTCAACCTCGGGTCCGACGTTGAGGTGACGATCACAAACCTCGCCCGCGCAGTGATCGCGGCGCTCGGTTCCCGCTCGATCGTTGAGCACGTCCCGTACGATCAGGCGTTCGGCCCAGGGTTTGAGGACCTCCGCCGGCGCAGGCCCGACCTTAGGCGTATTCAAGAGGCCATCGCCTTCACGCCGACGATACCGTTGGATCGCACCATCCGCGACATCGCCGAGCACATCCAGACCAACCAACGCGGCATGCCCCGCCCAGCAGGCGGCCGCAACGCCGGGAGCCCGACACGGTGATCCTGACACTCGCACAGTCCACCCAACCGCTGACGAGCGCACCCGGCGATCTGCCGCAGACCGCCGTTGATCCGCTGCAGGTAGAGGCCCTCAACGCGTCATGGGCGGAGCGCCTTGACATCTTTCACGGCTCGATGCCGGTCTTCCTCGTCGCGTTCATGGTGACGCTGCTGATCACGCCGCTGTGCCGCCGGTTCGCGATCTCCTACGGCATCATCGACCGCCCCGATGAGGTGCGCAAGAACCACAAGTTCCCGGTCGCCTACCTCGGCGGGCTGGCGGTCTTCATCGGCCTCCTCGCGGCGATCGCCTTCTCCTACGTGGGCCCGCGGTTCGGCCTCATCCAGTACCACGCGACCTCAAAGTTCGCCGGCGACATCCCCCACGTGCCCTACTACGTGCTCGCGGGGATGACCATGATCATGATCGTGGGGCTGATCGACGACGTCGCCAACATCTCGCCGTGGCAGAAGGTCGGGGGCCAGTTGTTCGGCGCCGCGATGATCGCCTACAGCGAGATCGGCACCAAACTGGCGGGGCAGATCCTCAGCCCGATCGGCACGCTCTTGAACAACCCCGATCTCGAGTTTGTGGTGTGGGGGGTGCCCCTCAAGCCGGTCTACTGGGTCGGGACCGCGCTGATCGCGATGGCCGTGCTGGGCGCGTGCAACGCCAGCAACCTCGTCGACGGGCTCGACGGGCTCCTCTCGGGCGTGACCGCGATCGCGGGGATGGGCCTGCTGGTCGTGGCCCTTGGAATGGCCGCCTCCGACGACGGCGTGTTCGACCACGCGCGCATCGTGCTGTGCATGGCACTGATCGGCGCGTGCATGGGATTCCTGCCGCACAACTTCAACCCGGCAGCGATCTTCCTCGGCGACGCCGGTTCGCTCCTGCTGGGGTACGTCACGATCGTCATCGTGCTCTCACTGGGCGACACCGGGCAGACCAGCTTCGTGCTGGCGGGCGTGGTG
>JAUXUZ010000383.1 GCA_030680655.1 Phycisphaerales bacterium | reverse complement strand
AGAACCGCGCGCCGCGAGGCGGATCATCGACACGCTGCCGCGGAGTTGGCCGCTGGTGCGCAACGCAAGCCAGATCGCTCTTGAGGAATCACGCGGTTACGCCTCCCGTGGTGACGCGTCGGGGCGCGAGGCGTCGAAGGCTTGGGCCGTACAAGCGCTGTCGATCGCGCTTGGACGAGACTTTGTCAGAACGCTGGCCAACGACGTCGAAAGGGCCTTTCCCGCGATCGAACCGGTCTTTCCCGTGTCGGTCATGGCGGAAAGCGTGCTCCAGGAACTCAGCAGCGAGCCGGTCGACACCTTGGATTCCCAGCGGGCGGGCTGGGCCGCGACCGTGTGCCTCGCGGCGGCGGACCTGCAGCCGGAGCCCGACCGTGCGCTGTGGCGGAACCTGGCGGTGAAGTTCCTGCGGCAGGCGCACGCTCGCGATCCGTACAACCCGCTCCACCTCTCCCGGCTGATGGACGTGCACGAGAGACTCGGCGACAAGCCGGCGGCGGCGGAGACGGCCCGCACGCTCCTTGGCGTCGATGCGCTCCAGCGTCTGGACCGGTCGGTCCGTGGATTGAGCGATCGCGAGCGGGCGCGGGCCGAGCGGATCGCCTCGTCGCGGTGATCTGCGAAAAAGCCCCGGGGGCGGTCTTCCTCACAGGCGTCAGGATCGTCACAGAACCAACCGCACGTCGCCGATCCGGCCGCACGAGCGGTGGGAGCGGTCTCAGCGGGCCGACTTGTGCATCAGCGAGCGTGGCACGGCCTACCGTCCGCGCCACGAACAGGTGCTCGACCAGGGCAGAGTCAACGATCAGCGACGGGCGACGACGCGAGGACACGGAGAAGCCAGAATGCACTCACGCTACCGAACGATCCTGCTCTTTGGCCCGCCCGGCTCTGGCAAGGGGACGCAGGGCAAGATCTTGGGGCACGTGCCGGGGTTCTACCACCTCTCTTGCGGCGACGTGTTCCGCAACGTTGACACCAACAGCGTGCTGGGGCGCACATTTATCGAATACTCCAGCAAGGGCCTGCTCGTTCCCGACGAGCCGACCGTGGCGATGTGGTCGCAGCACATGTACGCCCGCACGATCATGGCCATCTACAAGCCGAACGTGGACATCCTCGTCCTCGACGGCATCCCGCGCAACGTCGCGCAGGCGAAGATCCTCGAGAAGCACATCAAGGTGCTCAAGATCATCCACCTGGTCTGCCCCGACGAGGAGCGGATGATCGAGCGGCTCCGCAAGCGGGCCATCAAAGAGAACCGGATGGACGATGCCCGCGACGACGTGATCCGCAAGCGCTGGCAGGTCTACAAGAAAGAGACGGCGCCGGTGCTCAAGTTCTACCCCAAGGAACTGATCGCCGAGGTGAACGCGCAGGGCTCGCCGCCGCAGGTGCTCATCGACGTGCTGCGCCACTGCGTGCCGGTGCAGCAGCAGCACTTCGCCACCGGCGGCGACGCGACCGCCGACCCGACCGATGCGAAGAACAACGGCAAGCACACCGTGCGCAAGAAGGCGCCGAAGCGATAGAACGGCCCGCGGTCACCGGTCATGAAGAAGGCCCGCCAGATGGCGGGCCTTTTCTTTGTCTACCAGTGCCGCGCGGCAATTGCCGCTGTCGTTGTCCGCTCACATCGCGCTGCCGAGGCCGATCATCCGTCGCCATGCGCTCACCTGGCCGAAGTGGGTCATCGGGTGCGCGTTGAGCACGAACGTCAGGAACTGGCCGCGCAGCGGGCACATCTCGCGGATGCGGCCCTCTAGCGGGTTGACCTGGCGGAGCAGGTCGTCGTCGGCCGCCATCACCGCTGCGACGGCCGCGTCGAACCCCTCGAAGAAGGCCTTCGTGACAACCGGCAGCGACGGGTAGAGCTTGCCGTCGGCGTCGTCCTTGCACTCAACGCCCGCCTTGAACAGGCCGTCCCACTCTGCCGGGATGGCCGCGACGCCCTCGGGCTGGTTGCACATCGCCAGCACGCGCCGGTTGTAGAGTGACAGGTGCCCGAAGACGAAGACGGGGTGGTTGCTGACGACGGCCTTGCCGCCGGGGGTCGCAAAGCGTGCCGCCTTGTCGGCGGGCACATCCTTGAGCATCAACTCGCCGAACGAACGCGTGATGGCGGCGGGGCCGGCGATGATTGAACCGATGGAGTTCGACATGGGCTGTTCCTTGCGTGAATGGGAAAGAGGCGAGACAGTCAGAGGCCGACGTACCGCGCGTAGACCGATCGGGCCACCGCCGCGTCGGTGGTGTTGCCGACGATCGCGCGGCCGTCCTTGAAGAGCGTCAGCGGCGTGCCGTCGCTGAGTGTGCCCGTGAGCGTGGCGTTGCTCTGCATGGTGAACGTTCCAACGGATGCGAGTCGGGCGGCGACGGCTGCGAGGTCGACTGGAGAAGTTGAAGGGGCGGGGAGTTGCACGGCGTTTCGTCCACAGAGGATAGTCGCTTCGACGGTCATCGAAAGGAAATCGAACACCCTTCTTCCGCAGCAGGGGCAGGCGGCGTCGCGGGCGTCCTTGAGGTCAATGCGCGTGCGCTGGTTGCTCCAGAGGTCAAACTGGAGCATCGTGGTGCCGAGGGGGGGGGTGCGCGGAGCGACGATGAGCTTGATCGCGTCGGCCGCCTGCGTTGCGCCGATGATCGCGCTGACGGGCGCGAAGATGCCCGCGGTGTCGCAGGTGGGCGAGGCGCCGGGCGCCGGCGCATCGGGGAAGAGGCAGCGGAGGCAGGGCGTGATCCCCGGCCTGATCGATAGCTGCACGCCCTGCGAGCCGACCGCGCCGCCGTAGACCAGCGGCACCGCGTGCTTCACGCACGCGTCGTTGATCAGGTAGCGGGTCTGGAAGTTGTCGGTGCAGTCGAGCACAACGTGCGGGCGCGGGTGGGTGACCAGCAGCGCGTCGGCGTTGGTCGGCGCGAAGTCCTCGACGAGCTCGTGGATGCGGATCGAGCGGTTGACTTCGCGGAGCCGCGCCGCCGCGGCCTCGGCCTTGGGCCTGCCCACATCGCGCTCGCTGTAGAGCGTCTGACGCTGCAGGTTCGTGAGCTCGACCAGGTCGCGGTCGACCAGCGACAGCGTGCCGATGCCCGCGCGGGCGAGCAGGTCCGCCGCGGGGCAGCCGAGCGCCCCCATGCCGACGATCATCACGTGCGAAGCGGCCAGCGCCGCCTCGGCCTGGGGGCCAAAGCCGGGGAGGATGGTCTGGCGGTGGTAGCGGGATTGGGGCGGCGGCTCGGTCACACGTGAGGGTAGTGTCTTGTTTTGACCCTCCCGCTCCCAGAGGATAATGCATGAACGCGTGGAGCAGGTTTCCAACCTGCCTGGCTTCTCCAGTGATCGAGCCCCATGGTCGATCCCCGTCGATGGTCAACGGATGTCGGAACCGTGCACGGAGACGGGCCTCAATTGGGCAGGTTAAAAACCTGCCCCACGATCTCGCTGCATAATCCTCTGGGAGCGGGAGGGTCAGGTCCCTTATGCGATCCGCACCATGGTGCGGCGCTCGTCGGCGGTGAACACCGTCTTCGCGTCGCCCAGCCAGCGTTTGGCGTCGGTGTAATAGCCGGCGGTCGGCTTGAGCTCGACGCCGGCCGCGGCGGCCCGCGCAGCCCAATAGCGGTTGAACCGGGCCATCAGCAGCTCGCGCGTAAGCTTGGCCGTCATGCTCGCCAGCGCGATCGGCAGGTGGGCGCTCTCGCTGTCAACCTCAAACGAGAGCGTCGCCTGCCGCGGCGTGCCCGCGCCCTGTGAAGCAACGCGGTAGCGCGAGCGTGTGTCGGACTGTTCCACCGTGTGCAGGGTGCCGGACCCGCAGTCGATCGCCGCGGCGGCGTCGGGGAGCCACTCGCGGATCGGGCCCGTGTAATCGGCCCGTCCGCCTTGCCGGTCGCAAACGATGCGCGGCCCCCCTTCGACCGGCTCGCCCCCCCACCGCTCCCACGCGTGGCGCACGTGCTGGCCGATCGCCATGGCCGTCGTCGCCGACTTGTTCCCCTCGCACTTGACGATGTGGTTGAAGGTGCGCTCGCCGATGGCGATCGCGCGAACGTCGAGGAGTTCGATACCGGCCTCGCCCATCGCGCTGGCGAGCGAGTTGGCGTCGATTCCGACGGCGGCGCAGCGGGAGTCTGTGTCGTAGCCGGGCAAGGGGAGCGGCTCTCCCTCGTACCACACTTGCGGCTCAACAACCACGCCGACGGCCTCGAAGAACTCAATATCGGTGACCGGGCGACGCCCCGCGGAACCGAGTGCGAGCATGGCGAGCACGCCGCGGAGAAGGTGGGTGAGCGGCTCGCCAGAGTCGTTGGGGCGTTTGAGCTTCTTGCTGTCGTCAAAGGGGATGCGTCTGGCCTTGTCGCTCGCCTTGCGGCAGGTGGCCGCCTTGAGCAGTTTCCAAAGGTCCGGCGCGGGCTTGCTCGGCTCCCAGTCGCGCACGCGGAACGACGCCCGCGCGACCACCAGCGGCCCGAGGAGGGGCCCGTAACCGGCTTCATCGATTCCGACGATGACGAGGGACACGGGCGGAGATTACCGGCAGTGGGCGCCGGAGTCGAGGAAACGCCGTGCAATTCAACCCCAAAGGGGTTGAATGAAATAGCCGGGGGCAACGCCCCCGGTACGGTCGGTGCGACGCCTTGTACCGCGACAGCGGTACGACAGGGGCTGCTCGGTTGTACCGCTTGCGCGGTACGGTGATGACCGGCTCGATCCGGGGGCGTGGCCCCCGGCTATTTCATATCACCGCCGTCGCGGTGCCGAGGCGAGAGTCGAGGCTGGAGTGCAGAATCTCCGGGTGCCACAGACTCCGCCGGCTCTGCGGTGGAGTCTGTGCGCCGGGCTCGGCCCCAGGCGCAGAGTCCCAGAGCGGACTCTGCGGCACCCGCAATCCTCAAAAACGAACGAGCCCCGGGGTGGCCCGGGGCTCAAAAGTGCGGCTGAGAGGACTTGAACCTCCACCCCCTTGCGGGGACTAGAACCTGAATCTAGCGCGTCTGCCAATTCCGCCACAACCGCATGTGGGGGCAAGGATACGCCCGGGCGGTCGGGCAGGCAAGACGCGCACGCTCGTTGCCGGCGCGCTTATTTGCCCGGCACTTCGGTGATGGTCATCTGCCGGTCGTACTCGACGGTGAAGGTGTACTCGATGGCGAAGGGCTTGTCGGCGGTGGTCCCGGCGGGCACCTCGACGTCCCAGCGGAGGATGCCCTTGGGACGCTGCTCGGCGAGGTAGATCGGGTCGGTGCTGAGGGTGCCGGGCTTGACCAGCTCAACGCGGATGTCGTTCCCCTTGGCGGTGGGGATGCGGTCCATGAGACGGACCTTGGCGGCGGACTTGCCGAAGTTATCGACCGTCAGGCGGTAGGTGAAGTCGACCACGCGGTTGCCGCCCTGGGTGCGTTCCTTCCGCTCCACCAGGTCGCGTGATGTGCGGAGCGAGGCGTCGTTGCCGAACCCGGCGGTGAACGTCTGACCGACGGCCGTGGTGGGCACCACGCCGCGCCCGACGAACTCGCCGCCGCTGTAGCTGGCCGAGGGTCCGGCGAGGAGGAGCTGCTCGCCATTGTTGAAGACTCTGGCCTCGTTGTAGACGAAGGTGCTCAGCACGGGCGTGGCGACGCGGGCGAAGTCGGCCTTGCAGGTGGAGCGGGCGATCTGGATGAGCTGCTGGTCGTCGCGGCTGGGGAGGCTGGTGCGGCTGGCGAGTGTGTACGCGACGCTGACGCCCTCGGTCGAAGGCGAGGAGCCGGTGATCGGCCGGTGGTCGTCCTTGTTCTTGGTGAGCGTCTCGGTGGAGAGCAGGTCGAGGATCTGCTCACGCGTGGCGTTATCGTTGATGAGCCGGTCGGCGGCCATGAGGTTGCCCGACCAGCTCTGGGCCTCTCCCTGGCTCGACATACCGCCGATCGCCTGTCCGGCGGCGGCGGATTGAGCGGGCTGGTTGGCGCCGAACGAGCTGTTGCTGAACTGGCGCGCCCGGTTGAGCTCGTCGCGCTTGCTCTGCACCAGCTCCTTCGCCACCTTGTACCCAAGGTCCTTGAGCTCTTCGGAGATCTGGCTCGGGGCGCCGAGCGCGAGGGCCATCGGCTGCAGCGTGGGCCCGGCGGCGACCAGCGCGGGCGTGGCGGTGCTGAGGGTCATCTTGACGTCGGCCCAGTCCTCGCCGGAGACCTGCTGAACGGAGGCCTGGTACTCGATGAGCACATCGCCGCCGCCGACGGGCGCGCGGAGGTTGTAGCTGGGCGTCCACGTGGCGTTGCTGACGATGTAGCTGACGCGGACCTTGCCGCCGCCGGCGGGCGAGTTGATGAAGATGGTCGCCTCGCGGGCGGTGCGGTTGCCGCGGGCGGCGAGCTGGTGGAGGTCGCGCTGCTTGAGGTTGATCTGCTCCTGCAAGTCGCGGGCCTCAAGCTGGAGCTTGCGCGCCTGGTCGGTGATCTGCTGGTTCTGCTTCACCAGGTGCTCGGTCATCTTGGTGAGCGTTTCGGCGTCGAGCACACCCTTGTTGTTCTCCACCACCGCGGTGCCGCTGACGTAGTTCTCGAGCTTGCCCAGGTACGACCGCTGCCATTCGTTCTGGCGGGCGTTTGCCTTGCTGGTCTCGAGCAAGTCGGCGAGGGTGCGGATCTCCTGCTCCAGCTTGCGGACGTCTTCGCGGGCGTCTTCGGCGACGGCACGCTGGCGGTAGCGGACGGAGCGGACGTCGATGCCCGTATCGGCCTCAGCGTAGAGCGACTCGGCGAGGATGGCGGGGGGGAGGTCGGTGACGACGATCTCCTTGAGCCCCGCGCCGGTGCCGACGTCGATCACGCGTGTGACCACCGCCTGGCCGCGGTAGACCGTCACCGCGTCGATCGTGCCCTTTGTCTCGGTCTGGCCCAGGGCCGTGCCCGCGAGGGCGGCCAGGAGCAGCGTGGCGGTTGCGGCGAGTCGGGTGGTGGGCGGCTTGGCGGTCATCAGCATGTGGGGACTCCTGTGTGGGTGGGTGCAGGCTTGGACTGTGCCGGGCGGGGTTTGGTTCGGGCGCGGCGGC
>JAUXUZ010000381.1 GCA_030680655.1 Phycisphaerales bacterium | reverse complement strand
CCGTCGCGCTGCAGCTCGCGCTCGATGATCTGCTTGAGGCGCGCGGGGTTCTGCGGGATGACCTCGGTGACGACGGCGCGGCGGTCAACCGGGGCGGTGGTAAGGCTGGAGATGTCGCGGAGGCCCATCATGCCCATGTGGAGCGTGCGCGGGATGGGTGTGGCGCTGAGGGTGAGCACATCCGCCGTCATGCGGAGGGAGAGGAGCTTCTCCTTGTGCTCGACGCCGAAGCGCTGCTCCTCATCGACGACGACGAGGCCGAGGTTCTTGAAGATGACATCCTTGGAGAGGAGGCGGTGGGTGCCGATGATGACATCGACCTGGCCGAAGGCGAGGCGTTCGAGGACCTCTTTCACTTCGGCGTCGGTCTTGAAGCGGCTGATGGACTCGACCTTGAAGGGGTAGTCGGCGAAGCGGCCGCGGAAGGTGTTCTCGTGCTGCTCGGCGAGGACGGTGGTGGGGACGAGCACGGCGACCTGGCGGCCGTCCTCGGCGGCCTTGAAAGCGGCGCGGATGGCGAGCTCGGTCTTGCCGAAGCCGACGTCGCCGCAGAGGAGGCGGTCCATCGGGCGCGGGCTGGTCATGTCGCGCTTGATCTCCTGCATGGCGGCGATCTGGTCCTCGGTCTCATCCCAGGGGAACTCTTCTTCGAAGGCCTTCTGCCAGGTGGTGTCGGCGGGGAAGGCGTGACCGGGGAGAGACTCGCGGGCGGCGCGCACACGCAGCAACTCGGCGGCGAGGTCGCGGACCGACTCGGCGACGCGGGCCTTCTGGACTTTCCAGCGGTCTCCGCCGAGCTTGCTGAGCGTGGGGCCTGATTTGGGGCGGCCGCGTTGGCCTGGCTTCGCCGGTGAGCCGCCGCCGCCACCGATGTACTTCTGGACGAGGTCGACCTTGACGGCGGGGACGTGGAGCTTGGCGCTGCCGTCGAACTCGAGGGTGAGGTACTCCTGGAGCTGCTCGTCTTCTTTTGTTGCCGAGAGGCCCTGCATGCGCTCGTTGATGGAGCGGTGGAGGTCGCGCGGGCGGAGCATGACCAGGCCGGTGAAACGAGCGATGCCGTAGTCCTGGTGGACGACGTAGTCGCCGATCTCAAGCTCGAGGAACGTGTCCATCGCGCGGCCGGAGCGCAGGCGGACGCGGCCGCGACGGCGGCGCGCGGTGAAGCGGTGGAGGAGCTCGCTGTAGGGGAGGAAGAGCGTCGCATGGCCTCCCCCCGCATCTCCCCAGACGAAGCCGGCGTGGAGGTACTGGATGCGGGAGTCGATGAGGTCCTTGGCGCTGGGGGCGAACTCGGTGATGAGCTCGCGGAGGCGCTGGAGCTCGCCATCGTTCTGGCAGAGGATGACTGGGCGGAGCCTGGGCTGACCTTCAGCCGTTCCTGTGGCGAGCGAGCCGAGCTCGGCAATGGCGACGGAGACCTCGTGGTCGAGCGGCGGCACGGGCGAGACCGGCAGCGCCAGCATGTGATCCCCCCCCCTCTCGCCGCTTGCGTACTGGCCGATGGCGGTGAGCTCGATGATGCCGGAGGAGTGCTCCTGCAGGGCCTTGAAGACCGCGGGTGGCCCGGAGATGCCCGCGCTGTTGATGATGCGCTCGAAGTAGCCACGCCCCTGCTCGGTGAGCTCGAGCACTTCGTTGAGGATGACCAGTGACGACTTAGGGATGAGCGTGGCGGGGTTGACGGTGCCGTTGTCGGACTGGATCGAGCCGGGGTCTGCGCAGACCAGCTGCGCCGACTTAACGGCGCGGTCGGCGGCCATGGTGCGCAGGTCGACCTCGACGATCTTCTCGATCTCGTCGCCAAAGAAGTCGAGCCGGATGGGGACGCCGCCGAGTGAGGCGTCGCCGGCGTCGGCGCTGGAGGCGGCGGGGTCGCCGGGTGGGAAGAAGTCGAGGATGCCGCCTCGCGTAGCGAACTGGCCGGGCTCGTCGATGCTCTCGACGCGGGTGTAGCCGGCGGTGTCGAGCCAGCGGACCAGGCCCGCGGGCCCGCCGGGGATGGTCTCGCCGACGGCGACGGTGCGGAGGAGGCCGCCGATCGAGGCGAGGCTGGGGACGCCCTGCATGAGGGCGCTGATGGTGGTGACGAAGACACGGGGTTGGTCGGTTGGGTCGGTGGCCCAGTGCGTCAGCGTGCGCACGGCCATGAGGCGCTCGGCGAGGGCGTCGAGTGAGACCGATGAGTTCCCTTCGCCCGGGATGGTCTCGAGGGCGGGGAGGTGCGTGGCAGTAATGCCTCCCCCTCCCCCCCCCGGCCCCCCTGCTGAGCAAAGCTCGTCGAAGGCTTCGTCGGCCTCGTCTGAGTGGGCGAAGACGAGCGTGACGGGGCGGGCGGCGATGCGGCTGAGTGCGGCGGCGAAGTAGGTGGGTGAGGAGCCGTGCGCGCCGAGGACCGATGCCCGACGCCCACCCTGCGCGCGCAATGCCCTCTCGGCGATCCTGCCGATGACGGGGTCGCGGGCGACAAGGCCGGTGAGATCCACGGAGGAGAGTAGGCCGTGGGGCAGGTTTTCAACCTGCCGGAGCAGCGGCCGGAGCAGCTTGGAAAGCTGCTCCACGCGATTCACTTCACCGTGATGTGCGGCCGCAGCTTCTCGACGGTCTTGGGGCCGATGCCTCGGACGCGGTCGAGCTGCTCGACGGTGGCGTAGGGCCCGTGCTGGGTGCGGTCGGCGATGATGCGCGCGGCGAGGGCGGGCCCGATGCCCGGAAGGTGCTCGAGCTGCGCGGCGGTGGCGGAGTTGAGATCGAGCAGGCTGCCGATGGTGGGTGCTTGGGGTTGCTCGGCATCGGCACTGGCCGCGGGGCGATCGGTGGAGGGGACGATCAGGGGTTGCGTGCGGTTGGTCAGGATGACCCAGGTGACGGCGATGATGGCGACGGAGCCGAGCACGGCGATGGCGCCCCACTTGGCCGCGGCGGCGAGCGGTTGTGGGGCGGCCTTTTCGGCGTCGGTGGGCATCAGTCGGTTCCGGGGAGCGTGGTCGATTTGGTGCGGAGGGCTTCGCGGAGTTTGGTGAGGGCGGCCATCGCGGGGCGCGGTTGTCCCTGGGCGTTGAGCAGTCCGCCGCCGGCCATGCAGGGCGCGGGCCCGTCGGCGATCTCCTGCCAGCAGATGCTCTTGACGTACGGCTTTCCGGCGGCAAGGGCCATGGCGCGGGCGGCCCAGAGCCCCTGCTGCTCGGTCGACCAGGGGCGGCGCCAGCTGCCGGGCTCGAGGGCGTCTTCACCCATGGCGGTGATGGGCGCGGAGGGGACGCCGAGCACGCTGATCGAGAGGGGCTTGTCGAGCTTGCCGTAGCGGTCGAGCAGGGCGCTGAGGGCCATCATGTCGCGGGTGCTGCGGCCGGGGAGGGGCATGCCCATCTGCACCTTGAGGGCGACGGCGTCAAAGTCAACGCCGACCTGGTTGAGCAGTTCGCAGTAAACGGCGGGCGGGATCGAGCGCGAGGCTCGGGCGCTGACTTCGGCTGTGTACTCACCCCAGGGCTGGGCGATCTCGATCTGCACCTTGGCCGAGGGCTGGAGCTTGCGGACGATGAGCACGCAGACGCGCGTCAGGTCAACGGCCTGCTCGTAGGAGATCGCGAAGTTGCTGGCGACGTGCAGGCCGCTGCAGATGGTCCAGGTGTGAACGGTGCGGCGGTAGCGCGTGACGACCTGCTTGACGTGCTCGATGACGACGTCGCGGAGCGTCTCGTAGTCGTGCTCCCAGATGTAAAGGAAGTCGGGCACGCCGCCGGCGTCAAAGTCAAGCACGGGCCCGGCGACGACGGGGAGCTTGGCCTTGGTGACGGCCCACTCGATCCAGCGGTCGATACGCGCGAAGGAGTACTTGCCCTCGTTGGGCTCAAGCTCGGCCCAGCGCATGGGGACGGAGATGAAGTCGGCGCAGTTGACGATGGCGTCGCAGATAGCCGGGCTGAAGACCGCGGGGCAGACGCCCACGCCGATCTGGGGGACCTCGGGCAGGATGACGCCCGCGCTGCCGGCGGCGCGTTTGCGGGCCTCCTGCGTCTCGTGGTCGGTGATCGCGTTGGCCGGTGGCGGCTTGCGGGCGAGGCGGTCGAGCTCGCCGTTGATGCGCCGGGCGTGCTGCAGCCGGGCCGAGAGCGTGGCGAGCGCTTCTCCGGCCTCGATAGCGGCGATGAGCGCGTCGGTGGCGGCGCTCTCGGCTTCGCTTGAGTAGAGGCCTGTGCTGCCGGACCTGCGCTGCACGACCAGCGCGTGCGTCCAGGCGCTGCGGGCCCGCTCGACGGCGAGCATCACAGGGTCGCTGGCGGGGAGGTCAAACAGTGCCCACTCCTCAAGCTTGTTCAGCAGCAGCATGACCTGGTGGCGTGCGAGCTCGAGCGTGAGGAGGTAGGGGGCCGGTCGCTCGGGGAGCAGGGTGGTGCGGAGGGTGAGCGTGCCGCCGGTTGGGGAGGGGAGCGGGTACTGGATCGCCAGCGAGCCGGCGCCCTCGACGCGTTTGACGGCCTCGATCACGGTGCCGTTGAGGGTGATCTCGGCGGGGAGCGCAAGGTCATCAGGGCCGATCAGGTGCGCGTGCTTTGGCGTCCACTGGCCCGGGTTGTTGAATGCGAATCGGAGCATCGGTAGCGGCGGAGGGTAGCGTTGGCGTGGGCGCGAAGTGGGGGCGATTTGTGCCGCCGCGTCCTATCGTGAGCGAATGACCCCCGCTACCCCGGCCCCGTCCGCCCAAGACGCCAGCACGCTTCCGTTGCCGCTGGTTCGGCGCGGCAAGGTGCGCGATGTGTACGAGCTTCCACCGACGCCCGCGAACCCGGAAGGGCGGCTGCTGCTGGTGGCGTCGGACCGCATCAGCGCGTTCGACGTGGTGATGCCGACGCCGATCACGGGCAAGGGGCGCGTGCTGACGGAGATGGCGGCGTTCTGGTTCGGGTTCATCAAGCAGCGCAAGATCTGCGAGACGCACTACCTCTCGGGGAGCACGGGCGATCTGCCGCCGGATCTCGGGCTGGAGCCGTTCAAGCCGTGGCTGGAGGGGCGGATCACGATCGGCCGCCGGTGCAGCGTGGTGCCGATCGAGTGCGTGGTGCGTGGGTATCTGGAGGGGAGCGGCTGGAAGGAGTATCAGCAGAGCGGCGAGGTGTGCGGCGTGAAACTGCCCAAGGGGCTGCGCCAATGCGACAAGCTGCCCGAGCCGATCTTCACGCCGGCGACCAAAGAGGCGAGCGGGCACGATCAGAACGTCAGCTTCGAGCGTGCGTGCGACATCGCGGGGTTGGAGACGATGGGGGTGCTGCGGGACCTTTCGCTGCGGATCTACAACGAGGCGGCGGCGCACGCGCTGGCCCGCGGGATCATCATCGCCGACACCAAGTTTGAGTTCGGGCTTCGTGCCGGTTCGAGGGAGCGTGTGGGGCGGGTGTGGGAGCCGCCGATCCTGATCGACGAGGCGCTGACGCCCGACTCATCGCGGTTCTGGCCCGTCGACGGGTACGCACCGGGCGCAGCGCAGAAGAGCTTCGACAAGCAGTTCCTGCGTGAGTACCTGGAGGGGCTGGCGTCGTCGGGGGCGTGGAACAAGGAGGCGCCGGGCCCTGTGCTGCCGCAGGCGATCGCAGATGGCACGCTGGCGAAGTACCGCGAGGCGCTGACGCGGCTGTGCTCGTGAATCGGGCGGCCTACTTGATCTGCTGGTTGCCGCGGATGGCGTCGCGCTGCTGCTGCTCGAGCATCTTCTGCCTGCGCCACTCGGCGTAACCGATTGGCGGTGGGAAGATCTTGTCGAGGTCGCTGGCGATGCGGTTGCCCTTGTCGTCGCGGGGGGCCAGGTCGTCGTACATCGCGTAGGCGACCATGCGAGCATCGTCGGGCGCACGCCCGTAGACGAGCGAGCCGTTATCGGGGCCCAGCAGGCGGGTGGTCTGGAAGAGCACCTGCCCGGCGATCGTGGGGAAGTCAACGCTCACGACGCCCATGCGCGGGTCGTCGCGGTCGACGTTGGTCTTGCGGTACTGCTCGTCGTAAAAAGCCTTGTGGAAGCGGGCCGCGTAGGCGTAGTTCTTGTCGAACACGTCGGTGTTGCCCGCGAGGAGGCCGAAGACGTACGCCGCCTCCAGGGAGCTGAAGATCTCCTGGAGCGCGACGTTGGGTGTAGATGTGCGGTCCTTGAGCACCTCGACGACGTAGTCGCTCAGGGGCAGGTTGCGGATCCGCTCGCGGTCGATGTCGTTGCGGTTGCGCCCGGGGAACGTGGCCATCTTCTCCTGGTAAGCGCGGGCCTTGTCGAGCTGCTGGCGGCGGAAGAGCATGACGATCGCGTCGCCGAGGAAGTTCTCGTACCCCTCGGAGTAGAAGCGGTAGGCACGGGCCTTCATGTCGACGTCCTTGGTCTCGGCCATCTGCAGTTCCTCGCGCTTCATCAGCTCGTCGAGGATCGAGTCGTAGCTCTCGACGAAGTCGATGGAGGGGAACTGTGCGAAGTACTGCGGCAGCAGGATGTCGTACTGCACAATCCCGGTGCGGTAGAGCTCCTGAACGGCGTGGAGCACCATGCGGTCGGTGTTGATGAAGTCAAAGTCAGCCCGGTTCTGCTCCTGCACGCGGTTGAGGCCCTGCTCGACGCCGCGGGCGGCCCAGTAGACCGCGTGCGACGCGGGGTGGCGCCAGTCCATGGGCCCGTACTTGCGGGTGTAGCGGAGCATCCGGTCGGGCTCCATGTGGTAGGTGTCGATGAGCGTCCGCTTGCGCAGGTAGCCAAGGAGCGGGTTCCACGCCTTGGCCCACAGGTCCGGGTCTCTCAGCAGCGGCAGGAGCTTCGGGTCCATCTTGCCGGCGGAGACCGTCCGCTTGAACAGCTCGGCGCGGCGCTGGGCGGAGCGGAACTCCTCGCGTGCGGTGAGCATCTCGAAGCGGCCCTTCTCGGTCGCCAGGTCGATGCCGACCTCGGCCTTGATGCGCTGGGCGAGCTCGTAGGCCTCGGGGAATTCCGCTGCCATGGTCTCCATCGAGTCTGGAGCGTCGATGATGTTCTGCAGGCGCAGCGCGCACGCCTCGATGTTCTCGCTGCGGTTAGGGCTGGTCATCACGGTGTCGGGCGGCGGTCCGGCGGCGATGGTCCACTCACGCGCGAACCACTCTTTGTACTTGTTGTTGGCGTCGTCCATCCGCATCTGCACCTTGTGCAGGAAGATCCACGCGAGCTCCTTGTGCAGGAGCATGTCGTTTGGATTGGCGGGGATGCCCTCGTCGCGCAGCAGGCGGACGCCGGCGTTGACCCACTGCCACCGCTCCTCGGGCGTCTGCGTGGTGACGGAGATGTTGTACGCCAGGTTCCACGCGTGGAAGGCCCACACCCGCGGGAAGCGCGGCTGCAGGCGCGTGATCGTCCGGGCCAGGTCCACCGCCTCCCAGTACTTGCCGTCCTGCTTGAGGTCCTGTGCGCGCAGCCACAGGAAGTTGACGAACATGCCGCGGAACGCGCCGGAGGCGATGCCCAGGGCTTCCTCGCGCGTCATGCTCGCTTCGGCCTGTGACGTGTAGACGAGCTGGTTGCGCCCCATGCTGCCGGCGATGCGCACCGTCAGCAGCGTGCTCAGCAGCAGCGCAGCCGCCATTACACCCAGCGCGACGAGTTGAATGAGTCCGTTGCGGTTCATGCTTCACCCGCGGCGATCAGGCCGCATTGGACGGGAACTACGTGCTTACTGGCCGGAGTAGGTCGCCAGTTCGCGGTTCTTGAAAATCAGCGATCCGGCAAAGCCCAGGGCGAGGCAGAGCCCCCCCATGACTGCCGCCGAGGACCCGACGGTGCCCCAGGAGACGACACGCCCCTCCACCAGGTCGGCCATGGGCGAAAGGTCGGAGTAGAAGCGGAAGAGCGAAGCGAGCGGGTGAGCGACGAGCGTGATCACGCC
>JAUXUZ010000378.1 GCA_030680655.1 Phycisphaerales bacterium | reverse complement strand
TCGGTGCCGGTGATCTCGCGCGGGGGGACCTTGCCGCGGAGGGCGTAGCGGACCACCTCGCCGAAGCGGGCGGTGGTGGTAATCGGTGCTGTTTTTCTGGCTTCGACCAAGGCTCGTGCGATGGCGCGGGAGTGGCGCTCGTCGCCCCATTCGTAGATGATCTGGGCGAGGTCGGCCTCGGGGAGTGAGGCGATCAGGTCGGCGGCGGTGGTGCCGGCTTCGGGGTTGAAGCGCATGTCGAGGGGGCCGTCGTGGAGGAACGAGAGGCCCCGCTGGGGGTTGTCAACCTGGGGTGATGCGAAGCCGAGGTCTGCGAGCAGGAGGTCAACGGTAATAGGGGGTTGTTGCTGGGTGAGCCAGCGCGGGAGAGCAGCGAAGTTGCCGCGGTGGGTGAGGGTGTGGATCGAAGGGGCGGCGGCGGCGACGCGGGCGGCGGCGTGGGTGAGGTTGGCGGCGTCGAGGTCGTTGAGGATGACGGTTGAGGCGGAAGGGAGGGTGGTGGCGATGGCGGCTGCGTGGCCGCCGAGGCCTGCGGTGCAGTCGAGGAAGGTGAGCGGTCGGCCGGCGCGGGCGGCATCGCCGGGGGGGTGGGGGGTGAGCACGTGCAGGACGGGCTCGAGGAGGACGGGGATGTGGTCTTGGTCGCGCACGGGTGAGCGTAAGACGGGGCGGCGCGTGATGGGGCCGAGAGGATGGGGGAAGTGCGGTCGTACTGCTCGAGGGTGTCGGGCTGGTCACCCTCATCGACTTGCTTGTCTGCTTCCTGGGTTCGGGCGTTGACGATGCCCAGCGCGAGGCGGCGGGCTTCGATGGGTGAATCGCAGGTGTGGAGCTCGCGGGCGAGGATGCGGAGGGCCTCGAGCTTGAGGCGTGCGAGCGCGCGGTTGTAGACGATTTCGGTGGCGTACATGTGTGGGACCCCCTGCGTTTGGCTGTGTGCGCGGGCGTTGCGCGTGCCGAACGTCAGTAGAGTTTACCGAAGAATGGACCAATAGCAAGTAATTTGTTTGGTTATTCGGTAAATGATCGGTATGGGGGATGGGGGCCGTCTGTTCTGGTGGTCGCCGCCATCCCGCGGCCCATTCAGGGTGCGGCGGGTGGTGCAGGCGAGGCCTCGACATCAGGCGAAGGAGCCGGGGCGGGAAGCGAGAGCGCATCTTTAACCTGGTCGAGCATCTTGATGGCGGTCTTGTCGCCGGGGCTCCACTGGAGCGCGTCGGTGACTCTCTCGTGCGCGGTAATGAGGTCGTTCTCGACGATGGCTTCGTAGGCCTGATTTGTGAGGATGGCAGCGATCACGGGCGAGAGTTCGCGGCGGGCGCGTTCTTCCTGCCCGGCGGCTTGCATGTAGAGGGGGAGTGCTTCGTCGTGTCTTCCGAGGCGCTGGTAGGTGATGCCGAGGTTGACGGTGATGAAGACCTCGTCTGGCGATTCGCGGTGCGCCTGTTCGTAGTAGCGGGCGGCTTCTGCGAACTCGCCCTTGTCGAACGCGACCTCGGCCTGCTTGGCGACGCGGCTGGGCCCGGTTGGATTGTTGTTCGCCCAGGGGATGTTGACCGCGAGCGATGCACCGGTGGTCACGCAGAGCGCGGCGAGGGCGGCGATCCACAGCTTGCGTGCGCGGGGTGCGGCGACGATGGCGCGACCCAAGAGCCAGCCCGCGGCAGCGCCGACGCCGTGGGCGATGTTGGCGATGGGGAGGATGTTGGCGACGGTGAGGACTACGCAGAGGACGAACCATCCGGCGAAGATGTAGATGGTGCGCTTGGTGACCAGGCCGTAAAAGGCCGGGTGCGTGCCCTGTGCGACGGCGAACATGGCGAAGAGGCCGTAGACGACGCCGGAAAGACCGACGCCGGGCGAGGAGAAGGCGACCTGCGCTGCGCCGCTGACGGCGGCGATGAGGACGGTGATGCCGATCAGTTTCCAGCGGCCCCAGGCGTATTCGATGCGGCAGGCGAAGGGCCACCACCACGAGAGGTTGAAGAGGAGGTGGATGAAGTTGACGTGCAGGAGCGTGGAGGAGAAGAGCGTCCACGGCTCTTTGAGCGCGGTGTCGCGGGTGGCGACGAGCGCATCGAAGTTCTGGCCCGTCCACCAGAGGATCGAGAGGGCGATCGACGACAGGGCGACGGCGGCCGACACGGGGAAGCGGGGCGCGTCTTTGATTGGAGGGTCGATCGGCACGCTTGAGCGTATGGGGGCGACGGGCGGCGGACGCGGTGATGGGCGTTGGTCAGCGTCTTGGTTTGAAGAGGTAGTGACTGACGATCCACTGTGAGCCAGCGTCGAGCGCCCAGAGTTCCTCGCAGGCGATGAAGAACGTACGCCAGCGGTTGAACCATGTACCGGCGTTCTGGGGGCCGTAGTTCTGCGCGAGCACGCCGAGGGCGGGTGCGCGGGCGGCGTCGAGGTTGTTGAGCCAGGCGCGCGCGGTCTTGGCGTAGTGATGGCCGCTCACGCGCCAGTGGTCGTCGATGGCGAGGTCGTCTGCGAAGTGGAGGAGGAGGTCGTCGCTTGGCATCGTGCCGCCGGTGAAGAAGTAGCGGCCGATCCAGTCGTCGCCCTCGAAGGGGTAGGCGATCTGGGTGTGCGTGAAGATGTGGACGAAGAACCGGGCTTCGTCGTCGCGCAGCCAGGAGGCGATGCGGGTGAGGAGCGTCTGGTAGTTCTTCATGTGCTCCATCATCTCGACGGAGACGATCCGGTCGAAGGTGATGCCGCCCGGCGGTGAGAAGGTGTTTGCGTCGGCGGTGATGACGGTGGGCGTGGGCACGGCGCGTCTTGCGGCTTCGGCGAGGATGAACTCGCGTTGCTGGCGCGAGTTTGACACGGCGGTAATGCGTGCGTTTGGGAACCGCTGGGCCATGTAGAGGGTGAGCGAGCCCCACCCGCAGCCGAGTTCGAGGATCTGCTGGCCGTCTTTGAGCTGCGCACGCTCGCTGGTAAGTGCGAGCATCGCCTCTTCCGCCTGCGCGAGGTCTGTGACGCCTTTGGGCCAGAGGGCGCTGCTGTATTTGAGCCTCGGCCCGAGGCAGAGCCTGAAGAACTCGGGCGGGAGCTCGTAGTGCTGCTGGTTGGCCTCTTTGGTGTTGATCGCGATCGGCGCGGCCCTGAGTGAATCGACGAAGGCGCGGAAGCGGTTGTGGGTGGCCTCCGGGCCGCCGCGGGTTTCGTGGGCGATGCGCTGGCGGAGTCGCGAGCGGATGGCGGCGCGCAGGACGGTGTCGGGGATGAGGCCGCGGTCAAGGATCGGTTCGTACCAGTCGGGCCTTGAGCCTTCGGCGGCGGAGAGGATGGACGCGGCGGCGTGCGCGGTGGTCATTGCGGTGTCTCCGCGGCTTTGCGTGGCGGGAGGGGGAAGAACGCGCTGGTGCGTGCCTGGTATCGCCGGTAGGCGTCGCCGCGGCTGCGAAGCGACTGCTTTTCTGCGGGGGGGATGCCGCTGACTTTGGTGATGAGCAGGAGCATCAGGAGTGGGGCGGACCAGGCGAGCCAGCCGGAGGGGGCGAGGGTTGCGAGCAGGCCGTAGGCGGCCCACATGAGCCATTCGGCGAAGTAGTTTGGGTGGCGCGAGTAGCGCCAGAGGCCGACGTCGCAGACCTTGCCCTTGTTTCCGGGGTTGCGTTTGAAGGCCTCAAGCTGGCGGTCGGCGAGGGTGACACCGAAGAAGCCGGTGAGCCAGAGCGCAGCGGCGGC
>JAUXUZ010000376.1 GCA_030680655.1 Phycisphaerales bacterium | reverse complement strand
CGTTGGTGGACGAGGCGACGCTGCCGAGGAAGGGGTTGGAGCCGGAGATATCCCAGAACATGACCGTCTGCGTCGGCGCTGCGCCGGTGAACGCGATGGACCAGTTCATGGTCACCGCGGCGGTCTGGGTGATGGTGAAGTTGAAGAACATCGACGAGCCGGCGTAGGCGGTGATCGTGTCGGGCGGGTCGTTGGCGGTTGAGACGGTGATGCCGCGGTGGTTGCTGATCTGGCCGGAGATTGAGGTGACGGTGGGCGAGGTGGAGAAGCCCGCAGCGGTGCTCCCGACGGCCAGAGCCGCGGAGCCGTTGGCGAAGGTGAGCTGCGTCGTCTGGCTCGATGTGCCGGCGGCGATGATGTTCTCGGTGAGCAGGAACGGCGGGAACAACCCCGCGGTGTTGTTCTGATCAACGTACGTGGCGGTGTTGGAGACGTCGAAGGCCGTGTAGGTGCCGATGGCGACGGGTGTGGGACCCATCACCAGCGGATCGGCCATGGCCGCGGTGGCCGACATCGCAAGGCACAACGCAGAGAGGATCAGCCGCGGGGAGGTGTTACGCATCGGGTTCTTTCTTGGAGGGTCTCTGCCCGCAATGGAGCGAGAGGTGAGGCGATGGGGTCGGAGGAACAGTGTCGGGAAGATCGGTCGGAATCACGCGCGTCGACGGCCTGCGGCGGCGAGGGTGCCGAGCCCAAGCAGCGCGGCCGCGCCGGGGGTGGGGATGGCGAAGGCGATCTCGAAGAACGAGCCGCCGGGCGCGGTGGAGACATCGGCGGAGAGGGTCGAGTCGTTGTTCATGTTGCTCGACATGATGAAGTCCCAGGAGAGGCGGTAGGTTGTGCCGGAGGAGAGGAACCCCGTCGACGAGCCGCTGGCGGGAAGGCCGGCATCGAAGATGTTGCCGGCGGCACCGAAGCCGCCCGCGCCGGAGCGGAAGACACCTCCGGTGTAGGTCGCGAGCGTCGGGCCGCTGACAACCTCAAGAACCAGCCCGCCGGTGGCGGTGGTGTTGGAGGTGCTGGCGCCGGTGAGCGACACGGCGACTACGCCGGTGATCGTGTAGGCCATGCTTGTGAGCGGTGTGAAGAGCACCTGCCCGGTGGTGCGGATGTAGGGGCTGTTGGTGGCGATGAATGGTCCGCCGGTGTTGCGGAGCTCGTTCAGATCAACGTGGATGGCGGTGAGGTTGGAAGCGAAGTCGTATCCGTGGGAGATGTAGCCTGATGCGCCCTGGTTGTTCGCGCCCCAGCCGTAGCCGAGGCCGCCGAGCGACCAGCCGCCCCAGCCGGTGTTGTTGGGGGCGCCGACATCAACGTTGAGCGTGCTGGCGGGCCAGTTCTGCTCGGCAACCTGTCCGTGGACGACGGTCGCGAGAAGGGTGGCGGCGGTCAGCAGGGACACAGCGCGACAAGTGTTGGACATGGTCTCTCTCCTCAATGGCCCCCTTTCGGGGCGGCCGGATGGCCAGAACGACCACCACTAGGGGCCGTATCTAAAGAGAATCTAACCTCCGCGGCTCGCGCTTGCAAGCAAATCCCGCCCAAATCACGCACCCGCTTTGGGAGTGACGCCCCCAAATGGGCATTGGCGGCTTTTCGCCCAGCGGAAAGGGAACGACAAGAGCCCCGGGCGCGAGGGCCCGGGGCTCAGATGGTCAAACTGCGCGACTGACGGGCACTGTCTCAGGCTGTGCGGCGACGGCCGGCGGC
>JAUXUZ010000369.1 GCA_030680655.1 Phycisphaerales bacterium | reverse complement strand
CTGTGTCAAGGGTGACGGGTGACAATTGTCGGGTGGCGGGCCCGGGAAGTGGGGCGATAGGCTGGGGGATGAAACGGACGCTGACGGTCGTGATCGGGCTGGTTGCGGGCTTTGGGGCAGGGTGTGGCGGCGGGTACGAGGGTCAAAGAGCGCGTGGCGATGAGCGCCCGGCCGCGTTGGTTGACGGTCGGCCGGTGAGTTGGGAGCGGCTGAAGCCGGGGCTTGCCGAGCTTGCCGGCGGTGAGGTGATGGAGGAGGTTGTGCTTGATGAGTTGCTGGCGCGGCGGTGCGCTGCGCGGGGTGTGGAGGTGGGGGCGGAGCAGGTGGCGGCGGAGCGAGCGCTGCTGATCGAGTCGCTCGACACCTCGCCCGACCGTGCGGAGGAGTTGCTGGCGACGATCCGGGCGTCGCGCAAGCTCGGTGAGGCGCGGTTCGCGGGGGCGCTGAAGCGGTCGGCGATGCTGCGGGCGCTCTCGAGTGTTGACGAGGCGGCATTGAAAGCAGAGGTGGAGGCGGCGGTGAGGCTGTGGGAGGGGGAACGGTCGGTGGTGCGGATCATCTCGTCGATGAACGAGGTGGAGGCGGCGGCGGCGCGGCGGCGGGTGACGGGTGGCGGCAACGGGGTTGTCGAGGCGATGCACTTCGCGGCTGTGGCGGCGGAGGTTTCGCTGGATGAATCGGCTGCGCGCGGCGGGCTGGTGGGGGAGGTTGGGGGGATGGATACGCGTGTGGCGGCGGGGCTGCGCGACGCTGTTACACGGACGGCGGTTGGTCACGTGACGCCGGTGGTGGCGACGGGCGAGAGCTTTGTGATTGCGCTGGTGCAGGAGCGGCTGCCGCGGCGGGACGCGATGACGAGGGGCGATGTGGAGCGGGTGGTCAGGGAGACGCGGGTGCGCATGCAGCGGCGTGAGATGGAGCGGTTGGCCCGGGAGCTTCTGAGTGTGGCGAAGGTTGTGCCGATGGACCGGGCGCTTGGGTGGGGGTGGGGGCAGAGGGGGAGGTAGGGCGGGGAAGGCAGAAGCAAAAGTTCAAAGTTCAAATGGCAAAGTTCAAATTCGAGGCAGCGAGGCACCCTCATCCGGCCTCGCAGAGCCTTGGCCACCTTCTCCCAGCAAAGCTGGGCGAAGGGGTCAACGGGCGATTTCGATGGCGCGGGTTTCGCGGAGGACGGTGATTTTGATTTCGCCGGGGAAGGTCATTTCTTCGCTCACGCGCTTGGCGATGGCCTGGGCGATCGAGTAGGCCTGGTCGTCTGAGACCTTCTTGGCGTCGATCATCACGCGCACCTCGCGGCCGGCCTGGATGGCGTGGGCCTCGACGACGCCGTTGTGGGTCATCGCGATGTCCTGGAGTTGCTCGAGGCGCTGGATGTACTTCTCCATGCTCTCGCGGCGGGCGCCGGGGCGGGCAGAGGAGATCGCGTCGGCGGCCATGACGATGGGGGTGTAGAACGAGGTGCTGGGGACGTCGCCGTGGTGGCCGGCGATGGCGTTGAGGACGGGGTCCTTCTCGCCGTATTGCTTGGCGAAGTCGTAGCCGATCTGCGGGTGGGTGCCCTCGGTCTCGTGGTCCATTGCCTTGCCGATGTCGTGGAGGAAGCCGCAGCGGCGGGCGAGCGCGCCGTCGAAGCCGAGCTGGTCGGCGATGAGCTGACAGAGGAAGCCGACCTCGATGGAGTGCTTGAGGACGTTCTGGCCGTAGGAGGTGCGGTAGTGGAGCTTGCCCATCGCCTCGGTGAGCTTGGGGTGAAGGCCGCGGAGGTTGATCTCGTTGGCGGCTTCGCGCCCGAACTTCTGGACGCGCTCTTCCATCTCGCTCTTGACCTTCTCGACGACCTCTTCGATTCGTGAGGGGTGCATGCGGCCGTCGGCGATGAGGCGCTGGAGCGACTCGACGGCGATGGCCTGGCGGACCTTGTCGAAGCAGGAGACGACGATGACGCCGGGGGTGTCGTCGACGATGATGTCTACGCCGGTGGCCTTCTCGATGGCGCGGATGTTGCGGCCTTCGCGTCCGATGATGCGTCCCTTCATGTCGTCTGAGGGGATGGGGACCGCGCGGACGGTGCTCTCGGCGGTGTGCTCGGCGGCGAAGCGCTGGACGGCCATGAGGGTGATCTCGCGGGCCTTCTCCTTGGCGTGGCTCTCGGCGTCTTCGAGGACTTTGCGGGTGATTTTGGAGGCCTCGGCGCGGGTCTCGTTCTCGACGCGTTCGAGCAGCATGGCGCGTGCCTGCTCGATGGAGAGGCCGGTGAGCTGCAGGAGCTTGTCGCGCTGCTCGGTGAGGGTCGCGTCGAGCTCGGCCTGGCGGGCGTCGGCGGCGGCGGTCTTGGCCAGCAGGGCCTTCTCGGCGGCGGCGACGCTCTCTTCTTTGATCGTCAAGGACTCGAGCTTGCGGTCGACGAGGTCTTCGCGCTTGGCGAGGCGGCGCTCGGTCTCGCGCATCTCGTCGCGCTTGGCGTTGGTCTCGGTCTCGTACTTCTCCTTGCGTTGCAGGATGGCCTTTTCGGCCTCGAGTTCGGCGCGGGAGACGACGGACTTGGCATCGGCCTCGGCGGACGATCGGAGTTTGTCCGCGTCGGCCTTTGCCTTGGTGATGGTGGTGTTGCCGAGCGTTTTCAGGAGCCACAGGGCCAGTGGCATGCCGACGACAAAGGAAGCGAGGGCGCCGATCAGCACGCTCTCGATGTTCCAGGTGAATTCAGCGAGTGTGAGCACTGCCGGTCCTTTCAACCCGCGCACGCGAACGCGCGGGTGGTGAAGCCCGGTACGAACGGCGGACGGACCGTTTCAGATCAGTGGAGCACACCGGCGGCAGGAACACGGCGCAGCGATTCGGGACCGCCTGAGTGAGGCGGACCGGCGGTCTGGAGCAAGCTAGGGCGGGTGCGCGCGTTCATTGGGCGAAAGAAAACCGGGAGACTTGGTGTGTGCCTGATCTATCCGGCCCCATGGCCGGGCTCTGGTCGGTGGGGGTTAATGGCCCGTCGCCAGAACTCTGAAACGACCGCCGGTCGTCGACCGGACGAATCGCAAATTCCCGGCCAAGTGGCCGGTAGGGGATTATCACCTATTTGACAGCCGGTTGCAAGTCGGGTGCGTGGCGGGGGGCGGGATGGGGGTGAAAAGGGGGGTGAACGGAGCGGCCGCCGCGTGGATCACGGCTGGTAGAGCTCGATGAGGTAGGCGTCGGGGTCCATCAGGCTGACGCTGCGGCGTGGCTCATCGGGGCTGGCCTCCGGGTTCGGGCAGGCCCACTTGGCTTTGCCTGTCATTCGGCGTATGGCATCCGGCAGGTTCGAGACCGGCAGCCCGACGGAGGTGATGGTGCCCGGGGAGGTCCCGACTGCGCGCTTGCCAAAGGATGCGCGTGCGAGCAGGGTGACGCCGGGGAAGGCGGGGCTGACGAGCTGGCGCGTCTCGAAGATCTCACCCTTTCGGGTTGTCGAGGCGACTTCGAAGCCGCCGAGGGCCTTGTAGAACTCGCACGTCTTGTCGAGGTTGGTGACGTCGAAAGCGAGCCGGAAGCCGGGAGGGTTGGTGGCCATCGGAGCAAGGATAGGAGACGAGGGTGCCCCGTTGCGCCTTCCGGTGCTCGGTGGTCTTACGCGGCCTTGGACTCACGGAGCTCGCGCTGGCGCGTCTCGATCAGTTCGACGTAGCGTGAGAACAGATCAACGACGAACCGCTGGTGGGCGTTGTGGAAGCTGAACTCGAACGAGAAGCCACCGTAGAGGTTGTGCGCGCTGTCGAGGTGCGTGTGGCAGCGTTTGAGGGTCATCGCGACCGGCGTGCCGATCACCGGTTGGAGGTTGACCTTCACCCACAGGAACGCGTTGCGGTCAACTGCGCTCTGGTTGCGGGGATCAAAGAGCAGGCCGATTCCGCCGCCGGAGACGTTGAGGAGCTTGGCGTGGAACTTGGGGCCGACCTGCGGCAGTTCCAAGCTGCCGGGGACGGCCGGAGTCTCGGGAGCCGCGACCGGCTGCGCCCGGGAGGACTGGTTGAGTTGCTCGGTGACGATCAGTCGGTTGGCGGTTTCAGCGGCGACAGCGCTGGTTGGATCGAGCAGCGGCCAGCACTCTACCTGCGCCAGTGAGAACTGGGCCGTCGGCACGCGGAAGAACTCGCGGCGGGAGCAGCGCTCGACCTTTGAGGGGAGAGCGAGGATCAGGCCCGGGGTGTCGCGCCCGGTTGACGTCTTGACGGTTCGAGCGCCGACGACGCGGGTGGCGAACATCCAGCGGTTCTGGCCGATCGTCATGCCGCAAACGAGCTCGGTCGCTGTGGAGAGCTTGAACGTCCGCCCGACGGCGGCGGG
>JAUXUZ010000361.1 GCA_030680655.1 Phycisphaerales bacterium | reverse complement strand
CTCTGGCAACCTCAGGCAATTTTAGTGAACTGAGCTTCGAGCGCGGTTTTTTCAGCTAACGGAGCCGCTGCATGCAGACTCTGACCATTCTGCCCTCGGATGAACGGCGCTGGTATTTTTCGCGGGAGCGCAGGGTCGGGGGCTTGATCCCTTCGACAGCCTTTCCCGGCCTGATGCAATCCCCGATTGCGAGAGTCGTCGAAGGCAAGTACTGGACGAAGGGGAGCGAGCGATTGCGCGATGGTCCCCTTGTGGTCACAACCGGAGAAGGACAGACGCTGTTCCGCTGGGACATCCCAGAAGGTCAGCAAATTTGCTTCGCTAACTGGGAGCATGTCGTCGGGTGGAGCGAAGGGGTGGGGTTCCAGACGATCATTAACACACAAATCAGTTCACTATTGCTTAGACAGTTCTTCTTCTTTGTCGCGAGTGGTCCGGGCACTCTCATACTGGAGGGCGGCGGAAATCTCCAGTTCAGCGGACGACCCGATTTGCCCCGTCACGAGTTTGTGCGCTATATCGCTTGGACACGGCGGTCTAGGTTCCGCGTTGAGGGGAGTTCGCGAATGCGGGACCTGTTCACCTTGATGCCCCTTACCGCGACTGTCACGGCGACGGAAGGCGTGCTTCTCGATCCCGATCATTGGCGCAGAGAAGAACCGCTCGGCCTCCGCAAACTGCTCAGGTGGATTTATCGATTCTTCCCTTGAGTTCCCGGGGGCGTGGCCCGGGGGTGCGGCACTGAAGGCGGCTACTTGCGCCGATTTCAGCGTGCCTTGTGACTTGGACCTCCATGGGTCCGGGCAAGAGCGAGGTCCGAGGACCTGCACAGTTTGGAATCACGCTGCGCGTGGCTTATTGACTTCCGGCTCTAGTCGGCTGCGCCTCCCGCCGCACGGGCCCCGGCCCCATCCAAAGAACGGCCTTGCTCCGGCAGCGCACAAAGGGCACCCGCAACCACTTCCCCGGTGACCGCAGGCAGGACACCTGCCGAGTGGATCGCGTTGCCGGTGACCGCGGATGGGTTGTGTGTGACCGCGGGCGCTCTGCCTGTGACCGCAGGAAGAGCGACCGCGGCCGCGGGAAGGCTGTCTGCTTGAGCAGGCGGGCCGTCTGCGGTCACACGCACTCTGTTTGCGGTCACACAAAGTCTGTCTGCGGTCACACGCGCTCTGTCCGCGGTCACAGAAGGGCTGTGTGTGACGCTCGCAGGGGCTCAATTCGACGCTGGAAGGGCTTAAACGACCGGTAACCAGGAATATGCGGTCATTTGTTCGCGCGCGATGAAGTGCCTGCCCGGGGCGGTCGATGCACTTGTGTCGCGGCACGATGCCGCTCGGCGGCTTTCCCTCTCCGGTCCGGGGCCTCTTGTCAGGACCTACGGCGGTGTGGGGTGGTTGACCGGGTGCGCGGGATGGCCGGGGCGCGTTTCGTACAAGGAGTCAGATATGAGTTCAGTATTGCCCCCCAACCGGGGCGCGTTCATGGCGTTCGCCGCCGCTCACGGACCTGTGTGGTCCGGCGTCGAGTCACAGATCGGCCTGACCACTGCTGAAGTCACCGCGATCAAGGACAAGATCGTCCTGGCGGAAGACGCGATCAAGGCGTCGGATTCATCCAAGGCACTGGCGAAGGCCAACACGTTCGCGGCCAACACCGAGGTGAGCGAGCTGCGCACGCTGATGGCCGCGGCCGTCAAGAAGATCAAGGGCTTCGCCCAGCAGACGGGCAACGCCTCGGTCTTCTCGATCGCGCAGATCGATCCGCCGCTGCCGCCGACCCCGAGCCAGGCCCCAAGCGCCCCCTACGAGCTGACGGCGGTGCTCATCCCCTCCACCGGTGCGCTCACGGTGAAGTGGAAGAGCAGCCAGCCCAAGGGTGTCAGCGGTGTGGTCTTCGTCGTCAAGCGCAAGGTTGGCAGCGGCGCGGGGGGGTACACGCAGCTCGGCTTCACCGGCGAGCGCAGCTTCAACGACACCAACATCCCCGCGGGTGTCACGGGTGTGACGTACCTCATCGAGGCCTACCGCGGCAACCAGGTGTGCGCCAACCCGCCCACGCTCAACGTGCAGTTCGGCACCGGCAGCAACGGCGAGACGGTCGCGATCGTCAGCACCGCCAGCGCCAAGATGGCGGCTTGAGTGGTCAAATAGCCAAATGGCAAAGGGCTAAAGGGCCAAAGCAAAGCAAACAACCCCGGGCGCTGGCGCTCGGGGTTTTTATTTGGCCCTTTGGCCCTTTGCCATTTGGCCCTTTGCCTTCTCCCCACCCCTACTTCCCCCCCTGAAACACGTACACATTCCCCAGCTCCAGCAGCCGCGTGAGGGCATCGAGCGCATCGCGCGACTCGCGCAGCAGCGTGGGGTCTGCAAGGTCGGCGGGGGTGAGCTCCTCGGGGTAGTGCGCGGTGACCCACGCTTCGAGCGCGTTGAGCTTGCGTTCATCCATGATGCAGGCGGGGTTGACGGCCTTGAGGTCACCCTCGGTGAGCGGCACACGCAAGCGCAGGCAGGCGGGCCCCCCACCGTTGCGCATGCTCTCGCGCACGTCGAGGTAGACCACCTCGCGGATCGGGTTGGCGGTGTCGGCGAGGAGGCGGTCGATGGCGGCCTTGACGCGGGGTGACTGCTCCGCCTCGATCGGGGCGACGAGGGTGTAGCGGTCGGGGTTGAGGGCGAGCAACTGCGAGTTGAAGAGGTACGAGGTGACGACCTCGGCGAGGGGGACCTCATCGGCGGAGATGCGCACCGGCACGAGGCTCGGGAGGAGCGCGGCGATGGCGTCGAGGGTGGCACGCTCATCGGCGAAGGCGTGCTGGTGGTAGAGGAGCACCCGCCCGCTGCCGACGGCGATGACATCGTTGTGGAAGACGCCGGCATCGACGGCGTCTGGGTTCTGCTGGACAAAGAGCGTGCGCTTGGGGTCGAGCGTCAGCAGCCGCGCGGCGGCGCGCGAGGCCTCGAGCGTCTGGCGCGCGGGGAACTTCTTCGGTCGCGGGGCCGACTTGTCGGCGTTGGAGGCGCCGTAGACGAAGATGTGCAGACCGGGCGAGTCCTGCCCGCCGGTGGATGTGTCGTCAAAGAGCCGGGTGTGGTTGGCTGCGCCTTCATCACCAAGCGCGGGGGAGGAGGGGAGGGCGGGGTGGACGGTGAAGCGCGCGGTGTTGGCGAAGATGGCGCTGAGCACTCGCATCGTGGTGGGGTGCTCGATGCTGCGGTGGAACATGCTCACCAGGTTGGCGGTGAGCAGGTGGGTGCGGTAGTCGGCGGTGTCGATCGAAGGGGCGACGGTGGCGGCGTTGGCCGTCCACATCGCCGAAGCGCTGCTCACCTGCGCCAGCAGCACACCGTTTGGGTCGGCCGTGCGGGCGGCCTCCAGCAGCGCGGCATCGCCGCCGGCAAAGCCGAGCGCGCGGAGCGTCGGCAGGTGCGGCCGCTCGTGCGGCGGCAGCACACCCTGCGGCACACCCAGCGCCATGACCCGGCGCATCTTGGCGATCCCCTGCAAAGCCGCCGCGCGCGGCCGGCTGGTGGTGCCGGTGTTGGTCGTGCTGGCGACGTTGCCATAGGAGAGCCCGGCGTAGTTGTGCGTGGGGCCGACGAGGCCGTCGAAGTTGGCTTCGACGAGCGGAGAGGACGCGGAAGATTGAGTGGAGCCCGGCATCGCGTGAGTGTATCGGTATGCGCGGGCTCGTCGGGCGACTCACCGGGGATGCGGGCGCTCCAGCGGATGACGCCGCAGCGCGGGTCAGGGGTGACCGGCCCCTTGCGGAAAGCAGCGCCGAGCATGCGAGTCCGCCTGAGAACGTCCCGATTCTCTGATAGACTCCGGCGATGGCACCAGCAAACCCTTACGACCCCGTCGATCCGATGCCGCAGGTCCCGCCGCCGCCTCCCGGCCCGCCTGCGATGCCGACCTTCATGGATGGAGGGGGCGGAGGGGGTGGAGGGGGCAGGGGGGGGGCGTACCTGCCGGCGTACTCCTTCGGTGGTGCGTTCGAGCGCGGGATGGCCGTCTTCAAGTCGAACTACGGGGTGCTCCTGGGAACGGCCGCGGTCATCTTCGGCACCAGCGTGGTGGACATGGCGGTGCGGGCGGTGCTCGAGCAGGTTGAGCCGTTGCTGATTGTGCTCTGGGCGCTGCCCTTCACGTTCTGCGTCACCATACCGCTGAGCGCGGGGGCGATGCTGGTGGGGGCGCGGGCAGCGCGGGGCGGCAAGGCCCAGATCACCGACCTCTTCCTCGGCTACAAGCGATTGGGGTGGGTGATCCTCTGGGCGCTGCTGGTCAGCCTGGCGTTCATCGGCCTGATGATCCCCGGGGGTATCGCCGTAGCGGTGGCGTTCGCTGCGGGCGGTGAAACGGTCGGGTTGCTGGTCGCGATCCCGTTGGTGCTCATCTACTTGGGCGTGTTCCTGTGCCTGACCATGCGGATCTTCTTCGTGCCGGCGATGCTGGTTGATCCGGAACTGGTGCCGCGGGACATCATCGCCACCGCGAAGGCGTCGTGGGCATTGACGCGGGGGAACTGGCCGTCGCTGCTGGGGCTGAGCATCGTCGTGGGGCTGCTGATGGCCGCGACGTTCCTGCTGCTGTGCGTCGGCATCCTCTTCCTTGGATACCCGATCTACCTGGCGATCATGGGCACGGCGTACGCGATGGTCGTCAGCCCACTTGTGGTTCGGCCGGGCGCGGCCTGAGGCGGCGGCTACACCATCCACGCGTCGTCGAAGCGCATCCCCTCGCTCAGCGTCGGCGGCGTCGGCGACCGCTCGATCATGCACGCGACGGGTGAGGCGCAGTAGTCCAGCGCGAACGACCCGGCGGGCCGGTGGTTGCCCGAGAGCCCGAGCCCGCCGAAGGGGAGTTTGCTCGACGCCCCGGCGGTGCCCGTGTTCACGTTGATGCAGCCGGCGCGGCAGCGGTCGATGAACGCCCGGCCGTTGGCCTCGCTGGCGGTGAAGATCGCGGCGGCGAGCCCGTAGCGGGTGGCGTTGGCCTGCTCGATTGCTTCGTCGAACGAACGAACGGTCGTGTAGCGCAGCAGCGGGCCGAAGACCTCGGCGTCGGCCCCCGGGTCGATCGTTTCGCTCCCCGTGACTGCGTGGTCGAGCGGGTCGGCGGTGAAGCGCTCGACGCGGAGCATGCCGGGCGAAATGAAGTGGCCGCCGGTTGCCGAGTCGATCGCCGTGCTCTGCATCACAACCGCTGCGCCAGACTTCTCAGCGGCCGACTGGAAGCCGAGCACGGCATCCATCGCTGACTTGCTGATGATCGGGCCGCAGAACACCGGGTGCGTTGCCCGGGGGTGGGCCGTGATGAGGTTGGAGGCGATCTTGCCGATGAGCCCGATGAGCTTGTGCTCGACGGCCTCGTGCACGATCAGCCGGCGCGTGCAGGTGCACCGCTGGCCGGTGGTGTTGAACGCGCTGCGGGCAACTTCGAGCGCTGCCAGCTTGAGGTCCGCATCGTCCATCACCACCGCCGGGTTGCTGCCGCCGAGTTCGAACGCGAGGATGCGCCCCGGGCGGTCGATGTTGGCCAGCGCGATCTTTTTCGCAACCGGCCACGAACCGGTGAAGAGCACACCATCGATACCGGGGTGAGAGGTGAGCGCAGCGGCGACATCCGCGCCACCCTGCACGAGGTTGATCGCGCCGGCGCACGCCTTGGCATCAGGCCCGAGTTCCTCGACGATTGCCCGCAGGAACCACTCGGCGAGCAACTGGCCGGTGCCGGGCGCCTTGTGTGACGGTTTGAACACCACGGTGTTGCCCGCTGCGAGCGCCGGCACGATGTGCCCGTTAGCAAGGTGCGCGGGGAAGTTGAACGGCCCGATGACGGCCATCACCCCGTGCGCCTTGAACGTGCACCGACCGGTCCGCGTCGGGCCGAGCGCCATGTCAAAGTCCGTCACGCGCTGCAGCCCACCCTCGGCCGCGCTGTCGAGTGTGATGTCAACCTTGCCCGAAAGCAGCGACGCCTCCGCCTTGCACTCCCACATCGCCTTGCCCACTTCATCGCAGATGCGCCCGGACATCTCCGCGATGCCGGCCTTGGAGATCGCGGCAAACCGCCGCAGCACGGCGAACCGGCGCTCGCGCCCGATCGCACCCCAAGCGGGCAGAGCGCGCCGGGCGGCATC
>JAUXUZ010000350.1 GCA_030680655.1 Phycisphaerales bacterium | reverse complement strand
CTGTGTTCGTTGGGAACGCGAAAGAGTCGGGATACCCCAAGCGGTCTCTGAACGTCCAACTGTCGTTGTCGTCATTCCAGGAACTGCCGAGGGTGAAGACGTGCGCGGGGAAGTGCTGCACGGCGTTGTCCGTCATCTCGTTTACCCCGCCCGACATGTCGAACAGGCCCCAGGGGGACTGCGAATTCGGATAAAGGGCAGCAGGGATCGCCGCGGCAACGAAGTGTTCTTGCACCGCCAAAATGTCGATTCCCGCACTCGTTTGCGCCCCTGAGACGCGCGGAAGGCCGGGGATCGGCAGGGTCGAACTGGAGATGGGATACGCGTTCCACGCCCCTGGTCCGCCGCCGGGCCCCGGCTGGTAATATGCCGCTGCCATCCACTCGTCCAGCGAGGGAATCCAGAAAAGCGCGCCAGGCGAGCGCACGACTTGGCTTACGTCGGCGTCGGTGATTCCCGTCAGGTCGTACGCGCCGGTCATCGTGGATCCGATGGTCGACTGGCGGCCGTTCGTAAGCCAGTTGCAGTATCGCGCCGCGTTCAGAAACGAGATGCCGCTGGCGGCCATGCTGCTGCCGGGGTACGGGAGCCCTTCGTTGGGCGCTATGCCGATCGTCTGCCCGTGCTCGTCGAAAATCCAATCCGTTGAAAGGTTGTAGCGGACGCCCATGTTGAAGGGATCGCCGTTGGGGATGAAGGTGTTGGCGAACTCCAACCACTGGCCGTTGGTGACCTCCGTCCGCGCCATGCGGAACGGCTGGAGGCCGCTACCACGCCCGGCCATCCCCGACCCAGGGCCTAGATCCGACGGCGCGATCGGCGGCGCGTTGCGCGGATCGACGGTGGAGAACTCGATGCCGTAGGTGGTGGTCACCTGTACCCCGGCGGGAGGGGGAGGGAGCGGCGCAGGCTGGCCCATGGCTGCTGGAGTCACAGACGCTCCCGCAATGCAGGTGAGCGAAAAGAAACTTCTGGTCATTTGCGCCAACTCCTTGCACCCAGCCTACGCGCAGCCACTAGGTAAGTCTCATCCCGTCACGAGAAGCTCCATCCCGTCGCCGAACGCTCCATCCCGTCACGGGAAGTCGAGACAGCCTCAAGAATCCGATCATGGGTGAAGCGGTGGGCAAGTGGGCATCCGCTAAACTCGGCACCTATACGGTGACACTGAACTTTGCGTGGCGTGATTCAAAGTGGCTGGCGACGACGATCGGTACGCAATGGACCGGCAAGGAAGGCTACGGGAAGCCTGACAAGAACGCAGCGATGACGGCCGTAACCCGCATCTTGTCAAAGCTCGATCTTCCCACGGCCCCTGATTGAAGGCCAGCCGCTGCGCCCACTGGCCTCGGCAAGGGAGGTTCTTGACCCTTTGGTCCTTTGAGCAAGCTATATTGGGGTCTATGACACGCCCAGCGACCACCGCTCAGGACCACGTCAACCAGAAGGTCATGCCGACGGTGAACCTGAAGAAGTGGATCACCCGCAACGCGAAGTTCCTGAAGCCGCCGGTGAGCAACAAGCAGTTGTTCCCCGAGGCGGACGACATGGTGCTGTTCGTGTCGGGCGGGCCGAACACGCGCAACGACTACCACGTGAACCCGACCGAGGAGCTCTTCTATCAGCTCAAGGGCGACATCGCGGTGCGGGTGCGGCCGCTGGATGGGCGCAAGCCGTACAACGTGGTGGTGAAGGAGGGGGAGCTGTTCCTGCTGCCGCGGTGGGTGCCCCACCGGCCGCAGCGTCCGGCGGGCACGCGCGGGCTGATCGTTGAGTTCCCGCGTCCGGCGGGGCAGCTTGACGGCCTGCGCTGGTACTGCCCCAACCCCAGGTGCGACCGTCTGGTGCACGAGGTGAACTGGCGGCTGAAGAAGATCGACGAGGACCTGGCGGTGCTGATGCACACGTTCTGGGGTGGGCCGGTGCAGTCGCGCACGTGCCTGCACTGCGGCACGGTTATCGAGAAGGCGGGGGCGATCGAGATGAAGGGGAAAGGCAAGCGCACGACGGTTGTAGCGGTGAAGGGCGGGAAGAAGAAGGCCGGGAAGAAGAAGGCAACAAGGCGTTAACCACAGAGCCGTGCGCAACGGAGCGGAGCGCAGTGGAGCCGGAAGAAGACTAGCTGGGCAGGTTGAAAACCTGCCCCACGACACTGAGACACAGAGAAGAGCGGAATGGGGCGGGCAGATCCCAGCGGATGAACTGCGAAGCTCGGCGGGCACGGAGCAAGGCAGTAGAGGTGTGATACTTGCTTGATGATCTTCGCAAGGTGCTGTTTGGGGGAGGGGAGCGCGGGTTGCCCGAGCCGTTGCCGGTTGACCCGGTTCCGCTGCTGCGGTCGTGGTACGACGAAGCGGTGAGCGCGGGGCCGGCGAAGGCGGACGCTTCACACAACCCGACGGCGATGGCGCTGGCTACGGCGACTGCCGACGGTGTGCCGTCGGTGCGGACGGTGCTGTGCAAGACAATCGAGCCGAACGGCGACTTGGTGTTCTTCACGAACTACAACGGCCGCAAGGGGCGCGAGCTGGCGGCGAACCCGCGGGCGGCGTGCGTGTTTCACTGGGATGCAGCGCGCCGGCAAGCGCGGGTGGAGGGGGCGGCCGAGCGCACCAGCGATGCGGAGAACGACGCGTACTTTGCGACCCGGCCGCTGCTGTCGCGGCTGGGCGCGTGGGCGAGCCGGCAGAGTGAGCCGATGCCCGATCGGGGTGTGCTGCTGAAGGATGTGCTGCAGGCGGCGAAGGACCACGGAGTGCCAGCTCTGAAGCTGATCATGCCCGAGTCAATGACTGCCGGGGTGCTTGTGCCGCGGCCGCCGCACTGGGGCGGGTTCCGCTTGCGGGCAGCGCGGATCGAGCTGTGGTGCGGCTCAAAGAGCGGGCGGCTGCACGACCGCGCGGCGTGGACGCGGAGCGCGGCTGGCCCGGCGTGGTCGGGGGAGTGGCTCTACCCGTGAACCGTCTGGGCGGGTGACGGTTGTCGCGGGCGATGGGTCTACTGTTTTTCATGCGAGCGATCGATCTGCACACGCACATCCTGCCTGCGCCGAAGCGGTGGCCGAAGCTCCGCGAGAAGTTCGGGTACGGGGGGTTTATCTCG
>JAUXUZ010000332.1 GCA_030680655.1 Phycisphaerales bacterium | reverse complement strand
GACTCGATCAGCTTTGCGTCGATAAAATTCGTCTCGCCGAGGAACTCAGCGACGAAGCGGCTGGCGGGCCGGTGGTACAGCTCGTGCGGCGTGCCGATCTGGACGATGCGGCCCGAGCGCATGACCGCGCACCGGTCGGCCATGCTCAACGCCTCTTTCTGATCGTGGGTGACGTAGACGCCGGTGATGCCCGCCTGCTTGCAGATGCGCCGGATCTCAGACCGCAGCTCGGTGCGGAGCTTGGCGTCGAGGTTGGAAAGGGGCTCGTCGAGCAGGAGCACATCGGGGCGGATGACCAGCGCGCGGGCGAGGGCGACGCGCTGCTGCTGGCCGCCCGAGAGCGCGTTGGGCTTTCGCTGAGCGAGCGACTCCATCTGGACCATGCTCAGCGCTTCCATCACGCGCAGCCTGGTCTGGGCTTTATCGATCTTGCGGACCGACAGGCCGAACGCGACGTTGTCGAAAACGCTCATGTGGGGCCAGAGGGCGTAGCTCTGGAAGACCATGCCGGTGTTTCGCTTGTTGGGTGGGAGGTGGGTGACGTCGCGCCTGCCCCCCTTGTCGTCGGTAAAGGCGATGGTCCCCCCGGTGGGGTCGATGAACCCGGCGATCATCCGCAGCAGCGTGGTCTTGCCGCAGCCGGAGGGGCCCAGCAGGAAGAAGAGCTCCCCCGGTTGAACGACCAGCGACACACCGTCAACGGCCGGCGGGCTGGCCGGGGCGTAGCGCATCACGAGGTTCTGGATGTCGATGGCGGTGGGCATGGGGCCGGTAGGTTAGTCGCAGTGGGGGCCCAAGCCCTGCCGGCGCCACGCCCGCTATGCTCGGGCGATGGAGGCCGACCGGCTCACCCAGCGGACGTTGGCGAACCTGCGCGAGCGGCGGGCGGGGTACCAGCGTGACTTGTCACTGGCCGCGCCGCTGTCGTTGATCTGCAAGGACCTGAAGGTCAAGATGGCATCCGCGGGCGTGGGGTCGGTGTTCATTAAGCTGGCACCGCGCGAGATCGCGGCCTTTACCACGGTGATCGGGGTGCGGTCGGGCGTGCTGCAGTTGAGGCCGCACAACACCGCGGCCCGTTACGCGCTGGACCGCTGGCTGCGGAGCGGGGGCGAGGCGGCGCTGGTGCGCG
>JAUXUZ010000328.1 GCA_030680655.1 Phycisphaerales bacterium | reverse complement strand
GCCGAGGCGATGACGATCTTCGCCGTCATCTGCGCCGGCACGTTCCCGGGCATCCACGTTGGCCGTGTGTGGATGGCCTGGATGCTCTTCCCCATCCCCAACAGCAACAGCATCTGGCCCAACTTCTCAAGCCCGCTGCTGTGGGACGTCTTCGCGGTGAGCACCTACGCCACCGTCTCGCTGCTGTTCTGGTACATGGGCATGATCCCCGACTTCGCGACGCTTCGCGACCGCGCCGCGCTGCGTCTGATCCGCGACGGCAAGGCGGCGCTGACCCTCCCGTTCGTCGGGCTCCCCGTTGACCGCGTCCGCGCGATCGTCTACGGCTTCCTCTCCCTCGGCTGGCGGTTCAGCTCACGCCACTGGTGGAACTACGAGAAGGCCTACCTGATGCTGGCGGGTGTGAGCACGCCGCTGGTGCTCAGCGTGCACTCGATCGTGTCGTTCGACTTCGCTACCAGCATCCTCCCCGGCTGGCACACCACGATCTTCCCGCCCTACTTCGTCGCCGGCGCCATCTTCGGCGGCTTCGCGATGGTGCTGTTGCTGCTGATCCCCTCGCGCGAGCTCTACCCGGGCATGAAGGACCTGATCACGCTCCGGCACCTTGAGAACATGGCCAAGATTCTGCTGCTGACTGGCATGATGGTCGGCTTCGCCTACGCGATGGAGTTCTTCATCGCCTGGTACTCGGGCAACAAGTACGAGACGGACGTGTTCGTCTACAACCGCGTGATGCCCCCGTTCGTCGCCGAGTGGCTCGGCCTGGAGCGTTACGCGCCGTACTGGTGGGCCTACTGGACCATGATCTGCTGCAACGTCCTCTCGCCGCAGGTGTTCTGGTTCAAGGCGATGCGACGCAGCGTGCCGGTGATCTTCGTTGTCAGCATCCTCATCACCATCGGCATGTGGTTCGAGCGCTTCGTCATCATCGTCACCAGCCTCCACCGCGCGTTCCTGCCCGGTGAGTGGAACATGTTCTACCCCACGTTCGTCGACGTCCTGACGTTCGTCGGATCGATCGGCACGTTCCTGACGCTCTACATGCTGTTCATGCGGTTCCTGCCGCAGTTTGCGATGAGCGAGATCAAGAACGTGACCCCGCAGGCCGACCCGCACGCGCACGGCGCCCACCACGGGCACGGGGCGCACGGGCCCGCCCCGACGGGCGGCTGGGTCTCTCCCGCCGCCGTCCGGATCGCGGC
>JAUXUZ010000324.1 GCA_030680655.1 Phycisphaerales bacterium | reverse complement strand
TTACTACCGCCCCAACGCCTGGCCCAACACGCCAGACATCCTCCCCGAATACCTCCAGGAGGGCGGGCGCGGCGCCTTCATCATCCGTGCCACCCTCGCGTCAACGCTCTGCGCCAGCTGGGGCGCGTACGGCCCGGCCTTTGAGCTGATGGACAACCTCCCGGCCAAGCCCGGCAGCGAGGAGTACCTCGACTCGGAGAAGTACCAGCTCCGCAAGTGGCCCACCGACCGCGCCGACTCGCTCGCGCCCCTCATCGCCGTGCTCAACCGCGCCCGCAAGCAGAACAAGGCCCTCCAGCACGACCGCACGCTCCGCTTCCACCCCTGCGACAACCCCGCCATGCTCTGCTACTCAAAGACGCACGGGGACAACGCCATCATCGTCGTCGTCAACACCGACCCGCGCAACGTGCAGTGGAGCCCCGTCCACCTCGACCTCGCCGCCCTGGGCATCGACCCGGGCAGCCCCTACCAGATGCACGACCTGCTCACCGATCAGCGCTTCCGCTGGCAGGGCAGCACCAACGTCGTCGGCCTCGATCCAGCGACCTGCCCGGTCCACGTCTTCCGCCTCAGGCGGCACCAACGAACGGAGGCCCAGTTTGAATCCTTCATCTGACGTAAAGCCCGGCCGCGCGCCGGACCAACGATCGGCCAAACCCAGGTCCGCCGCCGCTGACGAGCCGTTCTGGTTCAAGAACGCCGTCATCTACCAGCTCCACGTGCGTTCGTTCTGCGACTCCGCCGGCGACGGGATCGGCGACTTCGTGGGCCTGATCTCCAAGCTCGACTACCTCGCCGACCTCGGCGTGACCGCGCTGTGGCTCCAGCCCTTCTACCCCTCCCCGCTCCGCGACGACGGCTACGACATCGCCGACTACACCGGCGTCAACCCCTCGTACGGGCGCGTCGAAGAGTTTAAGACGTTCGTCGCCGAGGCCCACAAACGCGGGCTGCGCGTCATCACCGAGCTGGTCATCAACCACACCTCCGACCAGCACGAATGGTTCCAGCGCGCCCGCCGCGCCCCCAAGGGCAGCCCCGAGCGCAACATGTACGTCTGGACCGACAACCCCGACCTCTACAAAGAGGCGCGGATCATCTTCAAGGACTTTGAGCGCAGCAACTGGACCTACGACCCGATCGCCGAGCAGTACTTCTGGCACCGCTTCTACAGCCACCAGCCCGACCTCAACTTCGAGAACCCCGCCGTCCACCAGGCCGTGCTCGACGTGTGCGACTTCTGGATGCGCATG
>JAUXUZ010000321.1 GCA_030680655.1 Phycisphaerales bacterium | reverse complement strand
GGGCCAGGCCCTCGACGATCGCGGTCTTGCCCACGCCCGCCTCGCCCAGCAGCACCGGGTTGTTCTTCGTACGCCGGCACAGGATCTGCACCAGGCGCTCGATCTCGTTGGCGCGCCCGATCACCGGGTCCAGCGCGCCCTCGCGCGCCAGCTCCGTCAGGTCACGACCGAACGAATCCAGCGCAGGCGTCTTGCTCTTGCCGCCACGCGCCGCGGCCGAGCCCTCGCCCGATCCGCTGCCCGCCGCCGGCTCCTTCGACGAAGCGCCGCCCGAGGACGCCGACCCGCCCGAGGCCTCTTCCTCGCCGCCCGGGCCCGCGCCCAGGAGGTTGAGGACTTCCTCACGCACCTGCTCGAGCTTCAGCCCGAGGTTCATCAGCACCTGCGCCGCAACGCCGTCGTGCTCGCGCAGCAGACCAAGCAGCAGGTGCTCGGTGCCCACGTAGTTGTGGTTGAGGTTCCGCGCCTCCTCGATGGCGTACTCGATCACCTTCTTGGCGCGCGGCGTCTGCGGAAGACGGCCCATCGTCACCATCTCAGGACCCGGCTTGACCAGCTTCTCCACCTCGAGGCGCACCTTCCGCAGGTCCACGTCCAGGTTCTTGAGAACGTTCGCGCCGACGCCCGATCCTTCCTTGACGAGCCCGAGCAGGATGTGCTCGGTCCCGATGTACTCGTGGTTAAAACGCTGCGCCTCCTGATTGGCCAGGGCCATCACTTTGCGCGCTCGGTCTGTGAATCGTTCAAACATGGCTCGCTCCTGCCGGTGGCGTGCTCATCGCACCCGCACGGTTCTGAACGCCTCCCGGGCAAATCACTCTTGCGCCCGGACGGCCTTCGAACGAACATACGTCCGAAGTCCGCTCGCGGTTGGATCAACGTGGCACTTGCCGCGCGAATCCACCCTACTCGGTTATCGTCTTCAACCGGCGTGCCGATTGGCACAAACCGCTGCGCCAGACGAATTCCCTAACACCCGGCGTCGCATCTTCACTCCAACCACCCCCCGCACACCGAAAACGCGCATTTCTGGCCCGCCCGCCCCTTCGGTCGCGGCCTTTGGCGTAAGGCTCACCTAGGGGTAAACCTGACACGCGATGGCCGGCTCTGCCAACCTGACAGCCTCCGAGACAAAAACGATCAAGTAAAAACGCCCGGCATCTGCCGGGCGTTCGCTTCTCAATCTTGCGCTCGCTCTACTTCTTCTCGGCGGGCTTGTCCGTGCCGGTCGCCGCCGGCTTCTCAGCCGGCTTGTCACCGCCTGACTTGCTCACCACCGTCGAGAAGTACTTCTTCACCACGCCCTGCAGTTCGCGCGGGATCTGGTTGTTGTTCATCGACTCGGTCGCCTGCTGCTCGGCCGCCGCGGCCATCTCCTTGAACGCCTGCTTGCTCTCGCCCTTGACCTGCTCGCCCTGCACCAGCATCGTGCCGATCATCGGGCCCTCGCCCAGCGCGCTGCGCGCCTTGGCCTTGCGCCACTTCTCAACGTCCTGCTGCTCGCCCGCGCCGCCGCCACCCTGGCTGATGCCCGGCCCACCGCGCCCGAACCCGCCCTCGCTCGCGCTCTCGCCGTTGGCGAACGGCTTGGTGCTGCTGGGGTCGCCCTCGCCGCCGCTGCCACCCTTGCACTCACCCTCGCCGGGGTTGCTGCAGTTGCCCATCCCCTCGCCCATCTGCTGGCTCGCGTTCTGGCACTCGCTCAGCGCAGCCTCGAGCGAGTCCATGTCCGCCTTGGCCATCTCCATCTGCGACATCTGCTGCTGCATGTCCTGCATCGCCTGGGCGCCCTGCTGGCCCATCTTGCCGTCCTTGCTCATGCTCGAAGCCATGCTCTGGCACGCCTGCGCCATGCTCTGGCACGCCTGGCTCGCGGTCTCCTGCGCCTGCGCCGCGTTCTCCATCGCCTGCTTCTCCTCCTTGCTCATCCCCTCCTTGTTCTCGAGCGCCTTCTTCAGCGCATCGGGGCTGTTGGCGAGCTTGGGATCAAGCCCCGCCTTGGCGAGCTGGTCCTCGAGCTTCTTCTTGTCGGCCGCCAGCTTCTCGAGCTGCTTCTGCAGGTTCTCAAGCTGGCTCTTGGCCGCCGCGGCGTCCTCGGGCTTCATCTCGCCAGCCGCCAGTTGCTTGGCCATCTCGGCGAGCGACTCTGAAGCCTGCTTCATGTTCCCCTGCGCCAGGTTCTTGGCGAACTCGTCCAGCGGGCCCTTGCCCGGCATCCGCAGCCCCTTCATCTTGTCCAGCGTCGCGTCCGCCTTCATCGCCTTCTCGGAGAGCTTCATCTGCTCGAGCCGCTCCTTCATGCTCGTGAGCTGCTTGATCGCCGAACGCCGGATCTCCTCCGGCGTCTGCGGCTTGTCCAGCTGCTCCGGCTTGCTCGCCTCCGCCCCCTCCTCGCCCAGACGCTTCATCGCTTCCTCGGCCTTCTTCTGCGCTGCCGACACCGCGACCGTCGCCTCGGTCTTGGCGGCCTCGACCGCCTCGACCGCGACTTTTTCCTTCTCACGCTCGGCCTCGCGCCCGAAAAGGTCCACCTTCGGCAGCACGAACCACATCGCCGCGAACGCCAGCGCGAGCGCCAGCGGAGCAGGCCAGTACGACGGCGCACGCACCGGCACCGCCTGCCCCACACGCACGCCCCGCGCAGCACGCTGGGCCGTCTCAACCACGTTTACCGCCCACCCGTCCTTCGACCCCTCAACCGTCAGCGCCGTCGAGAGCGACTCCTTCAAGTCACCCCCTACATCCACCTCGCGCGCCACGTGCTGCCGGCTCGCCGGCCGAAGCGCCGCGCCAATCAGCGCGAGCACAACCGCCGCCGTCGGCGCCATCCACGCGAACCGCACCCAGTCGATCCCCACGCCAAACACCTGCTGCGCAACCCGCGCGCCCAGCGCGAACACGCACGCCGCGCTGAGCATCAGCACCAGCAGCGTCAGAAACCGCCGAGCCGCCATCCGAACCGCCGCGGCCCGCAGAACCCTGTTGATGTCACCCATGGTCAAGTCTCCAGCCCCCGCCTCTTCCTACTTAGATGCCCGCCACCACCGCAACAGTCTACCACTCCATCGACCAACCGCCGCACGAATCCCCTGCTCGACCACATTGGACGCACCCACCGCTCCAGTGGTTCGGTCCAATCAAAGTACGAACGGCCAACCCGCGCGGATTCACTCAGACCACTCCTCGCGGTCCCCTGCTACCGCCCGCTCGGAGCCTGGGGGTGCTGGCCGCGTCCAAACCGCAGAAACCACGCCGCCATCCCTGAGTCCCGGTAGGCACGGTCCCAGCACCCGTGGTTCAAGTCGCCGTACACAGTCATCCGCAGCGTCGTGGTCTTGCCGTCATCTTTCTGCAGGTCCACCGGCCGCATGTGGTCCGGCGCATCCTGGCCCACCAGCACCCGCTCCAGCGCTGCCACCATCCGCCGCGTCTGCTCCGGCTTCACCACGTCGTCCTTCTCACCGTGGAACGCCCACACCGGCGTCGCCGCCAGCGCCTCCGACAGTGTCGCCGAGTCGCCCGGCCAGCGGACCGCCGCCCCCGCCGGATCGGCAAACCCGCACACCGGCGCCACCGCCGCGAACACACCCGCTTTCGCTGCGCCGATCTCCCACGTCCCGTTCCCACCCTGAGACAGCCCCGTCAGGTAGACCCGGTCCGCATCCACAGGCCACCGCTCCTCCGCGCGACCCAGGCACGCCATCACCATCTCTGTGTGCGCGGC
>JAUXUZ010000305.1 GCA_030680655.1 Phycisphaerales bacterium | reverse complement strand
GGTCGAGCCCGAGGGTGGTGCTGGCGAGTTGTACGACGCGCGCTGCGTACTGGATGACCTGGACGGTCTCGATACCGGCGACGTCGTCGAAGAACCAGGCGCAGCTGGTGTACATGAGCATGGCGTGGCGCTGCAGTTCCATGAGCTGGAGGGCCTGGGTGCGCTGGGCGTCGGTGAGCGGGCGGGTGGCGTGCTCGCTGAGGAAGCGGTCGATGGAGGCGGGTGATCGGTCGAGGATGACGGCGATGTAGGCGTTGCGTGCGGCCCAGGGGTCTTTGAAGAGGGTGGCGCCGACTTCCTCGAAGCGCGGCGTGACGGCGTCGCGGAGCCAGTCGAAGGCTGCGCGGAGGGGTGCGCGCCAGCGCTGGTGCATACCGGCGTGCCCTGAGTTGCAGCCGCAGTCGGAGCGCCAGCGTTCGACGCCGTGGACGCAGCTCCACGAGCTGTTCTCGTGGATGCGTGCTTCCATGGTTGGGGGGTGGCGTTTGAGGAAGAGGCCGTAGTTGATGATCTCAACGGTGGGGTCTTTGTCGATGCGGTTGAGGGCGGCGGCGAGGGCCATCTCGCCGTAGCGGTGGTGGTGCCCGTAGCTCTCGCCGTCGGTTGCGATGTGCATGAGCTGGTCGTGTGTGCGTGCGTCGCTGAGGCCGGACAGGAGGCGGTCGGCGAAGCGGTCGCCGCTGTTGAGCAGGCCCTCGAAGGCGACGGCCTGCGAGACGGGGCCGTCGTAGAAGAAGAGGGAGATGGTGCGCCCGGAGGGGAGCTTGCAGAGGTAGGCGCGGGTGGGGTCAACGCCCTCGCCGATCTGGTTCCAGTGCTCGTCGCCGATGTTGCGGACGGCGGCGCACTGGCGCGGCGCCAGGACGGTGAAGAGGATGCCGGCGCTGGCGAGGGCTTCGAGGGTGGGGGTGTCGGCGGCGGTCTCTGGCATCCACATGCCCTCGGGCGGGCGTCCGAAGCGGGCCTCGAAGTCGCGGACGCCCCAGATGACCTGCGTGGTGCGGTCGCGGTCGTTGCAGAGGGGGAGGATGGTGTGGTTGAAGCCCTGGGCCATGGCGGAGCCGTGGCCCTCGAAGCGCTTGGTGCTGGCGCGGTCGCTGTCGATGATGCTGGCGTAGACGGTGGGGGCGGACTCCTTCATCCAGGCCAGGAGCGTGGGGCCGAGGTTGAAGCTCATGTGCGTGTAGTTGCTAAAGACGCTCTCGATCTTGCCCTGCTCGTCGAGGAGGCGGGCGCGGG
>JAUXUZ010000301.1 GCA_030680655.1 Phycisphaerales bacterium | reverse complement strand
GAGCTCGGCGGCGATCTCGTGCTGCGTCACGGCGGCGTAGAGGATGCCAAGGTCGTTGCACGAGCGGATCATCGACATCTCGTGGTTGGCCAGCTTCTCGACGAGCACCTCGCGGCTCTTGCGGAGCTCGGCGAGGTGCTTGATGGCCTCCTTGCGCTTGCCCTGCAGGTCCTTGATCTTGGCCTCGGAGGGCGTCTCGGCGAGGCCGCGGGGGAGCAGGTAGTTGCGGGCAAAGCCCTTGCGGACGTTGACGACATCGCCGACGATCCCGGTGGATTCGACGGTCTCAAGGAGCAGAATCTGAACGTTGCGTGCCATGTGGCTGTCCTTTCCGCCGCCGGGATGGCCTGTGAAGGTCCGGCTGGCGAGAGAGTTAGGAGCGGTCAGGGGCACGCCACATGACGAGCCCTTACACCGCCCCAGCGGGTGGGGGTGGAGCATAGTCGGCAGACATCACCGGGGCCGCTTTGGCCCGCAAATCAGAGGGTTGGCTTGTGTTCGGCTCTGAGCTTGTGCCGGGCGATTTGCGTCATCGGCGCGGGCACAACTGGCACGCTCGCATGCCCTACTTGCGGCCCAGGATGATCGTGGGGCCGTCGTTCTTCTCGGCGATGAGTTTGCCGCCGCTGGAAACGAAGACCCAGGTGACCTCGCCACCTTGCTCAAGCGCGATCCGGGTGCCGGTCATGCTCCAATTGCCAAAGACGATTGAGCGTGAAGTGCTGCTGTAGTTGCTGATGAGCGAGAACGTGCCGTCGTCGGCCAGGGAGAGCGCGAGCATCGGGCGGCTCTCGCGGAGTGTTTCGTCGTAGATTGCTGCGAGGGAGTAGCTTGCGGCCTGGCCGGGAGCCTTTGACGGTGTGCGGATGATCTGTGAAACCCACTCACCGAAGATGCCTTCGTTGACGGCGGCCGAGCGGGCGCCGACCGCCGCGAAAGCGATCGGTGCATCGTCGGCGGCGCTGCCGTTGTGCTGGGCGCAGCCGCCAAGGGCGAGGGTGAGAACGGCGAGAAGGGCGGCGTGTCTCATGGGGCAAGTGTAACCGGGAGTGAAGATGCGGGCGGATCGCGGAAACAAGCCTTGGAAACAACCGGTGAGGTTTCTCAGGGCGTATTCCACGCGCTGTGTGCGGCACTGGCCGGCCCTTGCTCAAGGATTTCAGCGGCGCCCTGTGCGACCCGTCTCTTAGAAGGGGATGTCTTCTTCGTTGATCTCTGGCGCCGCGGCCTGCGGCTGCCGCGTTGAACGCGTCTGCACGCGGGGGGGGGCATCGACGGCTCCGCCTTCCTCATCGGCGCTGGAACCTGAGCGACCACCGCCGCCCGAGCCGCCGCTGTCGATGAATTGGAAGGTGTCGATGACGACCTTCAACTTGCTGAACTTCTGGCCTTCTTTTTCCCACTGGTCAAGGCGCAGGTGCCCCTCGATGAAGATGGGCTTGCCCTTGGTGAAGTATTTGCCGATGTTCTCGCCCGTTTTGCCGAAAGCGTCGCAGTCGACGAACGTCACTTCCTCGCGCTTCTCGCCGCTGGCTGTGGTAAAACGGCGGTTGACGGCGAGGCCGATCTTGCAGATCGCGTTGTTGTTGGCCGCGAATTTGACCTCGGGGTCGCGGGTGAGGTTGCCCATCAGGATCACTTTATTGAAATTGCCAGCCATGATTGAGGCTCCGTTTGGAGAAAGGTGAATGGCGGGGATTGAGCCGCACAGCGCGGTTCTTGCGCTGAGTTTAGCAGGTGGCGGGCACCGCGTTCGGGAGCGGTCGGCGCTGTCGGTTGCGCCCCGGCCGGGCATGCGGATTTCACGG